>NZ_JBSFHW010000041.1:0-40955 GCF_053597275.1 Streptomyces sp. NPDC001492
TGCGTTTCCGACTCTATCAGACCGTTTCCCGATCCGATTTCCTCGGTGCTTTCCAGGTTCCCGCTTTCGCGTTTCCCTTTCCGGCGACTCCGACTCTATCAGATCCTTTCGGGCCTGACTCCCAGTCAGAAGGGGCTGTCCTCCCGGCCGTTGGGCCGTTCCGACGTCTCAAACCTTAGCGGATCCCTTCGGCAGTTCCTAATCGAGCTACCGGGTCCGAATCGAATTGAATTCGGGCACGCCGAAATCAATCCCATTGGGAGATCGTTCTGATGGTTTGAGGGTGCCGCTCATGCGGCGGAGGTGCTGTCGCAGAACCGTTACGGCTCTGTGGCAACCCGAAGAACTCTACGGATCCGGGAGGGGGCTGTCAAGCACCCTCTGTCAAGATCTTTTACGGCGGCCTCAGTCCAGGTCGGTGAGGCGTCCCCCCGCGTCCGGCTGGGCGTGTTCCACCCTGCGCAGGAGGCGGGTGAGGACGTCCCCCAGTCTAGTGCGCTCGTCCGGGGACAGGTCCTGGAGGAGGTCCTCCTCGAAGACCGTCGCGAGGCGCATCGCCTCGAGCCACTTCTCGCGGCCCTCCGCGGTCAGCTCCACGATCACCCGGACGCGGTTGGACTCGTCGCGCTCCCGGGTCACCAGACCCTCGGCCACCATGCGGTCGATCCGGTGGGTCATCGCGGCCGGTGTCAGCCCCAGGCGCTTGGCGAGATCGCTCGGGCCCAGACGGTAGGGGGCGCCGGAGAGGACGAGGGCCTTGAGGACCTCCCACTCGGCGTTGCTGATGCCGAGGGCGGAGGTCTGGCGGCCGTAGGCGACGTGCATGCGGCGGTTCAGGCGGGAGAGGGCCGAGACGATCTTTTCGACCTGGGGGTCGAGGTCCCGGAACTCGCGCTGATAGGCGGCGATCTGCTCATCGAGTGTCGGCTCGCCGAGGGTGCCGGGGGTGTCGCCCATGGGCGAAGTATGGCACGGGCGTGCTTGGCGTTGAAGTTCTTCTAGGTGTACTGTTTAGCTTCGAAGTTTAGGTTCGAAGTCTTCACACTTAACTACTGAGAGAGGTGAACGTGACCAGGGCGATGGGCGCAGCGATGCGCCGGATCCACGTGGGTAACGCACTCAGCGCGTTCGGGCTCGGCTTCACCGTCCCCTACCTGTACGTCTATGTGGCGCAGGTGCGGGGGCTGGGGGCCATGACGGCGGGGCTCGTGCTCGCTGTCTTCGCTGTGGCCGCGCTGATCGTGCTGCCGTTCGCCGGGCGGGCCATCGTCCGGCGCGGTCCCCGGCCGGTCCTGCTCGCCGCCCTGGTCACTGCCGCCGTGGGGGCGCTGAGCCTGGGGCTGGCCGGCAGCAGCACCGCCGTGCTGTTGTCGGCGGCCGCGCTCGGGGCCGGGCAGGCCGTGATGCAGCCGGCGCTCGCGACGATGATCGTGGACTGCTCCACGGCGGACACGCGCTCGCGCGCCTTTGCCATGCAGTTCTTCCTGCAGAACCTGGGGCTCGGTGTCGGCGGGCTCATCGGCGGCCATCTCGTTGACTCTACGCGCGTCGACTCCTTCACCCTGCTGTTCTCGATCGAGGCCGCGGTGTTCGTGCTGCTCGCGGTCGTGATGGCCACCGTGCGGATGCCGCACTCTCCGCGCATCGAGGACGCGCCCGCACAGTCCGCGAAGGGCAGCTGGAAGCAGCTGCTCGGCAACCGGGCCATGGTGCAGCTGTCCGTGCTGGGCTTTGTGCTGTTCTTCGCCTGCTACGGGCAGTTCGAGTCGGGGCTGAGCGCGTACGGGGTCGAGGCCGCGGGCATCTCGACGTCCGCGCTGGGGACGGCGCTGGCCGCCAACACCCTGATGATCGTCGTCGCGCAGTTCGCCGTGCTGAGGTTCGTCGAGCGCCGGCGCCGGTCCCGGGTGATCGCCGGTGTCGGGCTGATCTGGGCCGTGGCGTGGGTCCTGGCGGGGTACGCCGGGCTCGGGCACGGCAGCCAGGAGATGGCGACGGCCGCGTTCGTGTCGACGTACGCCTTGTTCGGGCTGGGTGAGGCGATGCTGTCGCCGACCGTCGCACCGCTGGTCGCCGATCTCGCGCCGACGGGGATGGCGGGGCAGTACAACTCCGCCTTCGCCCTGGTGAAGCAGCTCGCGCTGGCCGTCGGGCCGGCCGTGGGCGGGCCGCTGGGGGCCTCGCTGCCCGCGCCGTACATCGTGACGTTCCTGCTGTTCTCGCTGGGGATCACCTTCCTCGCGCTGCGGCTGGGGCGGCAGCTCACCGCCGTACAGGACCAGCCGTGGCTCGGGAAGAGCCGGGTGGTCGCCCGGGGTGGGGCTGCTGCGGAGCCGGTGGTCGCGGAGGCCTGAGCGGGGTCAGGTCGAGCCCTTGGGGAGGACGAACTCGCACCAGACCGCCTTGCCTCCGCCCGGTGTACGCCGTGAGCCCCAGTTCGAGGCGATCGTCGCGACGATGGCGATGCCCCGGCCCGACTCGTCGCCGGGTTCCGCCCGGCGGCGGCGCGGGAGGTGGTCGTCGCCGTCGGTGACCTCGATGATCAGGCGGCGGTCGGTACGGCGCAGGCGCAGGCGCATGGGTGGTGTGCCGTGCTGGAGGGAGTTGGCGACCAGTTCGCTCGCTGCCAGGACCCCGAGGTCGTGGAGTTCGGTCGGGAAGCGCCAGCTCGTCAGGACGCCGGAGGCGAAGGCACGCGCGCGTGGGGCGGCTTCGATGCCGCCGAGGAGTTCGAGGGCCGCGTTGCGGAAGAGGTCGCTGTCCGGGCCCGTGCGGGCCGGGTGCTGGAGGACCAGGACGGCGACGTCGTCGTCGTGGTCCGCCGTCACGCCCGCCGAGCGGACCAGGCGGTCGCAGACGACCTGGGGGGTGCCCGTGGCGCCGGCCAGGGCGCGCTCCAGGGCCGCGATGCCCTCGTCGAGGTCCTCGTTCCTGCGTTCGACCAGGCCGTCCGTGTAGAGGACGGCCGTGGAGCCGGGGCCCAGGGGGATCGAGCCCGACGCGTGCATCCAGCCGCCCGTGCCGAGGGGCGGGCCGGTCGGTTCGTCGGCGCGCAGGACGACTCCGCTCTCGTCGCGGACGAGGATCGGGAGGTGGCCGGCGGAGGCGTACACCAGCCGGCCCTCGTTCGGGTCGTGGATGGCGTAGACGCAGGTCGCGATCTGGTTGGCGTCGATCTCCGTGGCGAGGCCGTCGAGGAGCTGCAGGACCTCGTGCGGGGGGAGGTCGAGGCGGGCGTACGCGCGGACCGCGGTACGGAGCTGGCCCATGACGGCCGCGGCTCGTACGCCACGGCCCATCACGTCGCCGATGACCAGGGCCGTGCGGCCGCCGCCCAGGGTGATGACGTCGTACCAGTCGCCGCCGACCGCCGCCTCGGTGCCGCCGGGCTGGTAGGTGGCGGCGATGCGCAGGTCGTCGGGTTCTTCGAGTTCCTGCGGCAGCAGTGAGCGCTGGAGGGTGACGGCTGTCTCGCGCTGGCGGCGTTCGCTGGCGCGGAGGCGTTCGGCGGCCTCTGCGTGGTCGGTGACGTCGGTGGCGAAGACCAGTACGCCCGCGTTCTCGCCTTCCGTCACCGGGGTGCAGGTGAAGGTGTAGGAGCGGCCGTCGGGGGCCTTGCGGGACTTGAGGGTTCGGGGCTTGCGGCTGCGCAGGACCTGGTCGAGGAGCGGGAGCAGGCCCAGTTCGTCGAGTTCGGGGAGGGATTCGCGGGTGGGCTCGCCGAGCGGCCGTACACCGAAGGCCGTCACATAGGCGTCGTTGATGTAGGCGACGCGGTGGTCGGGGCCGTGGACGAGGGCGACCAGGGCGGGGACCCGGTCGAGGACCTCGCGGACGGGGAGTTCGTCGACGCCCGGTACGGGTGCGTGCTCGTCGGTGAGTTGTTCGGCGCGGGCCGCGGGCACGGCGTTCGGGGGCTCGGCCTGCCCGTCGGGGGCGGCCGTGTGATCGGTCCGCGCTGCGGCGCGGCGCTGCGTTCCGGGGAGCCGGGCGCTCCAGCGCGTGAAGTTCACGAATCCTTGCCTCGTGTCGTCGTCTTCGGCCGGCTCCGGACCCGTCCGGAGGGCTGGGGGGTGACACCCCCGGGATGCAGCACGGTGGAGAGAGCCTCTTGGGGTCGAAGGGCGGGCATCTGCTCGCCCTGGGGCGGGGATCAGTCTGGCAGTGTGGCCTACCGGGGCGACATCCGTGAGACGCCCACCCGGTCGGTGGAGTTCCTCGGTCCGGTCAGGACGACCCCTTCGGGTCGTTCATCGGGTCGGTAGGAGGCTTTCCACCGGCCGCGAGTTCGAACTCCGCTCGGGGATGTTCGAGCGAACCCAGTGAGACGATCTCCCGCTTGAAGAGGCCCGAAAGGGTCCATTCCGCCAGGACCCGGGCCTTGCGATTGAAGGTGGGCACCCTGCTGAGGTGATAGACGCGGTGCATGAACCAGGCAGGGTAGCCCTTCAGCTTGCGCCCGTAGACGTGGGCGACGCCCTTGTGGAGGCCCAGGGAGGCGACCGAGCCGACGTACCTGTGGGAGTACGTCTCAAGGGGTTCGTCGCGCAGGGAGTGCGCGATGTTGTCGCCGAGGAGCTTGGCCTGGCGGACCGCGTGCTGGGCGTTGGGTGCGGTCTCCGTGCCGGGTTCGGCGGCGGTGACGTCGGGGACGGCGGCCGCGTCTCCCGCGGCCCACGCGTGCGTGACGCCCTCGATCGTCAGCTGGGGGGTGCATTTCAGCCGGCCGCGTTCGGTGCGGGGCAGGTCGGTGGCGGCGAGCAGCGGGCTGGGCTTCACGCCGGCCGTCCAGACGACGGTGCGGGTCGGGAAGCGGGCGCCGTCGCTGAGCACGGCGACGCGGTCGGCGCAGGACTCCAGGCGGGTGTGCAGGCGTACGTCGATGTTGCGGCGGCGCAGTTCGGTGACCGTGTAGCGGCCCATCTCCTCGCCGACCTCGGGCAGGATGCGGTCCGAGGCCTCCACGAGGATCCACTTCATGTCCTCGGGCCGGATGTTGTGGTAGTAGCGGGCGGCGTAGCGGGCCATGTCCTCGAGTTCGCCGAGCGCCTCGACCCCGGCGAAGCCGCCGCCGACGAAGACGAAGGTGAGGGCCGCGTCGCGGATCGCGGGGTCGCGGGTGGAGGAGGCGATGTCCATCTGCTCGATGACGTGGTTGCGCAGGCCGATGGCCTCCTCGACCGACTTGAAACCGATGCCGTGGTCGGCGAGGCCGGGGACGGGCAGCGTGCGCGAGATCGAGCCGGGCGCGAGGACGAGTTCGTCGTACGTCATGTGCTCGGGGCCCGCGCCCTCCTCCTCCGTGGCGAGGGTGGTGAGCGTGGCCGTGCGTTTGGCGTGATCGATGGACCGGACCTCGCCGACGACGACATGGCACTGATCGAGGACTCGGCGCAGCGGTACGACGACATGCCGGGGGGAAATGGCACCGGCGGCCGCTTCGGGAAGGAATGGCTGATAGGTCATGTACGGGTCTGGAGTGACGACGGTGATCTCGGCCTCGCCCCGCCTGAGTTCCCGTTTCAGCTTCTGCTGGAGGCGCAGGGCCGTGTACATCCCGACGTAGCCACCGCCGACAACGAGAATGCGCGCACGTTCCTTCACCATCCCATGACGCACCCGGCGCTTGAGTTTGTCCACAGCCCCGACAATTTGTGTGACGCGGGGCCGGGGACGCCCAGGGTTGGCCGAATTGCCCGAGTACCCGGAAGGAGTGCAGGTCAGCGGGTGTGCGCCGGATGGCCTTGGGGGGCGCAATAGGGACGTATACGACCCGTACTCCGATCGGGGGGCGCTCCGTGCGGAACCTGCCCCTTCTGAATTGACTCCCTCTCAACTATGTTCGTGTCTCGACGGGGTGTAGGGGGATGCGCTCATCGTTCGCCGGGTCCGCGACGGGCGGGCCGGTGAGCCGCGCTTGTTCCCGCGCCCTGGCAACCAATGAATGGCGGGGAGAGTCTCCGGGGGGAGACGTCATTACCGGGGGAACGCTTATGCATGTTCAGGACTCTCATTGGTCGTCCGCGTCTGCACTGACATCGGGCGGCATCGTGAGCGCGGCGACGGGCAACGGACGCGGGGACACCTCGCGCACGACGCCGCTGCGCGTGGACGCACAGCGCAATCTGGAACACGTACTGCGCGCGGCGCGCGAGGTCTTCGGCGAGCTGGGGTACGGCGCGCCGATGGAGGACGTGGCGCGGCGGGCGCGGGTGGGTGTGGGGACCGTGTACCGGCGGTTCCCGAGCAAGGACGTCCTGGTGCGGCGGATAGCCGAGGAGGAGACCTCCCGGCTGACCGACCAGGCCCGGGCGGCGCTCGGCCAGGAGGACGAGCCGTGGTCGGCGCTCTCGCGCTTCCTGCGGACCTCGGTGGCCTCGGGCGCCGGGCGGCTGCTGCCGCCGCAGGTGCTGCGGGTCTCGGTCGCCGACGAGGGGTCCGACGGCACGGTCTTCGACGAGGCCCGGGTGCCGCAGCAGCGGACCCAGCCGGGTTCCGGGGAGCTGCGGCTCGTTCCCGAAGAGGCCCCGAGGGTCCCGGCGGAGGACGACACGGGTGCGGCGGCGCTGCTCGAGGTCGTGGGCCGGCTCGTGGAGCGGGCGCGCGCGGCGGGTGAGCTGCGGCCCGACGTGTCGGTCTCGGACGTACTGCTGGTCATCGCGACGGCGGCACCCTCGCTGCCGGACGCGGCCCAGCAGGCGGCCGCTTCGGCACGGCTGCTCGACATCCTGCTGGAGGGGCTGCGGTCGCGGCCGGCCTGAGGGGGCGGCCGGTCGGCGGGACGGGGCCGTGTCAGCGTCTCCAGCGGCCCGTAACTCGAACGGTCCGTCACTCGAAGAGGTGACGGGGGGCGTGGGCACTGCGCGGCCCGCGCGCCCGGCGTGAGCTGGAAATAAGCGGGATATTTCCGGCATACCACTCAACTGCCGCTCAACTTCCGCCTGTCGGGCGTCAATTGAGCCTTCCCCGAATGAGTGACGGCTAGTACTACGGCACGACAAGTCCCCACGGACGGGTGGATGGTCCGCTCGGATGGGTCCTGAACAAAAGCCAATATGGCACTCTGACCCGGTGTTCGGGACTGGTTGGGCAGGCGTCGGGGGCTTTCCGCGATGAGCGTTGACGGGCGGGACGAGCCACTGGGTGACGGTGACCCGGAGGCCGGTGGTTCGCCGCAGGTGCCGAGTCAGGGCGGGCCGGGCGGACGGGCGGGTGTCCCGCGCGGCGGCGGCCGCCCGGAGACCGTCATCCCGCCGCAGGGCGGCGAGCCGGTCGAGCCCGTGGAGGGCAGTGTCCCGGCGCAGCGCGACCGGCGGGAGGACGGTGTGCTGCCGCCGCCCAGGGACCAGCCGCCCGCCGACGCCGATCTGATCGGCCGGATGCGCTCGGGCGACGACACCGCGTACGAGGAGCTGTACCGGCGCCACGCGGACGCGGTGCGCCGCTACGCCCGCACCTGCTGCCGGGACGCCCACACCGCGGACGACCTCACCGCCGAGGTCTTCGCCCGCATGCTCCAGGCGGTGCGCGGCGGACACGGCCCCGAGCACGCCGTACGCGCGTATCTGCTCACCACCGTCCGGCGCGTGGCCGCGAACTGGACGAAGTCCGCGAAGCGGGAGCAACTGGTCGACGACTTCGCGGTGTTCGCGGCGCAGGCCGCGCGCTCCTCGGAGGTCTCCGACGACGACACCCTGGATCTCGGCGCCGATGTGCGCGCGATGCACGAGGCCGAGCAGTCCATGGCCATGCAGGCCTTCCGCTCGCTGCCCGAGCGCTGGCAGGCCGTGCTGTGGCACACCGAGGTCGAGGACGAGTCGCCGAGCGAGGTCGCCACGCTCTTCGGTCTTGACGCCAACGGCACGCGGGTGCTCGCCAGCCGCGCCCGCGAGGGCCTCAAGCAGGCCTACCTCCAGGCCCACGTCAGCGCCAGCCTCGCCGGCGACGAGGAGTGCGCCCGCTACGCCGACCGGCTCGGCGCCTACGCCCGCGGCGGACTGCGTACGCGCGCCGAGCGAGGGCTGCGCAAGCACCTGGAGGAGTGCGCCAAGTGCCGGCTGGCCGCGGGCCAGATCAAGGAAGTCGCCAGCGGCATCCCGGGCGTCGTGCCGGTCGCGGTCATCGGCTGGTTCGGTGCCGCCGGGTACGCCAAGGTGGCCGCGCTCATCGCGGGCGGTACCGGAGTCGGTGCGGCGGGCGCCGCGGGTGCGGCCGCGGCGGCGAGCGGCGGCTCGTCCGGCGGGGCGGGCGTCGGTGGTGCGGCGGCCTCCGAGGGGCTGGGTGCGCCCGCGAAGATCGGCATCGCCGCCGGTGTCCTCGCCGCGGCGGGTGTGGCAGTGGCCCTCGCGATGTCCGGGAGCGGCACCCCGGTCAGGAAGCCGGACGCGAAGCCACCCGCCTCCGCGCCGGCCGTCCGGCCCGGGTCGCCCGAGCCGGCGCCACCGAAGAAGAAGCCCGAGCCGAAGCCGCCGGTGATCGTGCGCGCGGCGGCTCCCACGAAGGCTCCGACCCCGGCTCCCCGGCCCAAGGCCACCCCGAGCCCCACCCTCACCCCCACCCACAAGCCGAAACCGACACCGAAGCCCACGCCGACGCCGACACCCACCCCGACTCCGCCGGTTCCGGCCGTCTACCAGTGGAGCGGACTGTCGTACGACCTCACCGGCGACGGCACCAAGCCCGAGATGCGGATCGGCCAGAGCAGCTGGGTGTGGCAGCGGTACGGCATGACGGTCGCCGGCAAGCAGTACCCGCAGGGCGTGACCGTGCACGGCGAGTCCTCCGTCACCGTCGACCTCAACCGCACCTGCTCCGCCTACGACGCCCTGGTCGGCGTCGACGACATGACCCTCGGGCTCGGCAAGGTCTACTTCTCCGTCTACGCCGACGGCGTCCGGCTGTGGCAGTCCGGGCTGATCCAGGCCGGCTACCCGACCGTCCCGGTCCATGTGAACCTCGCCGGGCACCGGACCGTACGGCTGGTCGTCCAGCCGCAGAGCAGCTTCGACACCCTGACGCTCGCGGACTGGGCCGAGTCGAAGTTCACCTGCTCGTAGCGGTGTACGGCTGCGGTTTCGGCTACGGGAGCTGCTCGGCAGGGTGCTTGTGCAGGGCCTCGCCGAGTTCCGCGAGGACGTCGTCGGCGGTGAGGGCGGCGCCCCGGGCGCGCTCCGCCTCGTACTCCTCGGCGCACAGCGCGGCGCGGGCTGCGGTCTCGGCCCGCTCGGCCTCGGCGCGCTCCGGCATGGGGCGCGGTTGGCCGCGCCGCAGCCGCTCGGCGGCGGCGAACAGGCCGACCGCGCGCGAATGGTCTCCCAGATCGGAGAGCAGGACGGCCGCGCCGTCCACGAGAGTCGCCGTGACCACGTCGGCGCAGCGCCGCTCCACCGCCTCGCGGACGGTGTCGGCCAGCTTCGGCAGTCCCTGCGCCGGGCCCGATTCGGCGACCGTCACCAGGGCTTCGATCGCGTTCAGCATCACCGTGAACTGGGGCGGGGGTGTGCCCCGCCCGATCTCCGCGCGAGCCGCCTCGTGCAGCGCGCGGGCACCGGCGGTGTCCTTCTCGTCCAGCGCGAGCTGGGCGCGCATCAGCAGCACGAACGCCCTGGAATCCGGTACGCCGTAGCGGTCGGCGGCGGCCGTCGCCTCGTCCAGCCCGCCGGCCGCGGCCGCACGGTCGCCGTCCCGGTAGGCGATCTCGGCAAGCCGGGCCAGCAGGAACGGTGTCTCGGCGTACGCGCCCACCTCGTAGGCGAGCCGCAGTGCCTCCTCGTACTCGCCCCGGGCCTCCTCCAGGCGGCTCCGGGCCATCGCCGCCTCGCCGGCGGCGCTGCACACCTGGGCCCGCATCCAGCGGTCGCCGACGCGCCGGCTCAGCGCCCTGAGCTCCGCGAGGTCCTCGTCCACGCCCTCCATGCCGCCGGGTGAGTCGACGGCCATGTGCGTACGGAACATCAGGGCGACGCCGACCGCCCAGTCGTCGCCGTGGGCACGGCAGTTGGCGACGGAGACGTCAAGGGCGGCACGGACGTCCTGCGGGTTGTCCAGGATGAAGGTGGTGAACGGCCAGACGAGGCCCGGCATACGGGCCGCCTGCGGACCGCCCCGCTCGAAGAACTTCCGCAGCCGGTCGGCGTATTGACGCAGCCGGTCGTCCAGCAGCGCGTCCATCGGCCGGGTGTCCGACTGCATGAAGAGGTGCAGCATCCGGACGTTCATCCGGAGGGTGTGGTGGGGGTGGTGCGCTTCGGCGTCGGGGGCGGAGAGGTAGGCGTCTATGGGATCTATTGGGTCTATTGGGTCTATTGGGTTTACGGGATCTGTGGGGCTCATGGGGGCTTGCGGGGCCGGGGCGGAGGTCGGCGAGGGGGTGGTGGTGTCCAGGGCGACGCCCAGACGGAGGATCTGGTCGAGCCAGGACTCGGCCTCGTGGCGGTAGTTGCGCAGCCACCAGAACCAGCCCATGGACAGGGCGAGGGCGGCGGCCTCCGGCTCGGCGCCCGCGGTGAGGGCACGGCGGAGGGCGGCACGGATGTTGTCCAGCTCGGTCTCCAGGCGGGAGATCCATGGGAGTTGGCCTGCGGAGCGCAGGAGGGGGTCCGCCTCCTCCACGAGCGCGCGCACCCACGCGCTGTGCCGGCGCTCGGCCGCGGCGCGCAGTTCGGGGACCTCGGCGGCGCGCTCGGCGGCGTACTCGTGGATGGTCTCCAGCATGCGGTAGCGCATGCCGCCGGAGCCGGTCTCGTCGTACGAGGTCTCCGCCGGGGTGGCCACGATGAGGGACTTGTCGACGAGCGCCCCGACGAGATCGGTCGCGGGGGCGGTGCACACGGCCTCCGCCGCCGCGAGGTCCCAGCCGCCGGCGAACACGGAGACCTCGCACAGCACCCTGCGCTCCCGCTCGTCCAGCAGTTCCCAGGACCAGTCGACGACCGCGCGGAGGGTCTGCTGGCGGGGCAGGACCGTACGGCTTCCGGAGGTGAGGAGGCGGAAGCGGTCGTCGAGGCGGTCGGCGATCTGGCGGGGCGTGAGCAGCCGGAGCCGGGCCGCGGCCAGTTCGATGGCGAGCGGCAGGCCGTCCAGGCGGCGGCAGATCTCCTCCACCGCCTCGCGGTCGCGGAGCACGGCGGCCGCGTCGGGACGGACGGCGGAGGCGCGCTCCTCGAAGAGACGGTGCGCCTGGTCGAGGACGAGGGGTTCGACGGGGCGCACGGACTCGCCGGGGACGCCCAGGGGTTCACGGCTGGTGGCGAGGATCGTGAGCCCGGGGCAGCGGGTGAGCAGCGTCTCGGCGAGGGCGGCCGCTGCTCCTATGACATGTTCGCAGTTGTCAAGGATCAGGAGTTGGCTGCGCGGGGCGCAGTACTCGACGAGCAGGGCGAGGGGGTCGTCCTGCGGGGCCGCCAGCTCGGTGGTCATCAGCACGGTCTCGCGCAGACCGAGCGCGCTGACCACCGCGCCGGGCACCGCCTCCGGGCGGTCCAGCGGTGCCAGTTCGACCAGCCAGGCCTGGGGGAGCCCGGCGGCGGCCTCCTCAGCGAGGCGGGTCTTTCCGGAGCCGCCCGGACCCGTGAGGGTGACGAGCCTTGCCCTGTGCAATTCGGAACGGATGGCGTCGAGTTCTGGTTCCCGGCCCACGAAGGAGGTAAGGCGGGGACGGATGTTGCCGGTGCGGGTGGGGGGTTCGGGTGGGACGGGCGTAGGGGTGGGACGTGGTGTTGTCGCCGGGGTGAGCAGTTCCCTGTGCAGGGCGCGCAGTTGGGGGCCCGGGTCGGTGCCCAGGCCTTCGGCGAGGGCTCGGCGGGCGGTCTCGTAGGCGGCGAGGGCGTCGGCCGAGCGGCCCGTGTCGCGCAGGGCGCGGATGAGGAGGGCGTGCAGCGGTTCGTCGTACGGGTGCGCCGCGGTCAGTTCCTTCAGGTGCGGTACGGCGGCGTGGGCGCGGCCGAGGTGCAGGTCCGCGTCGATGCGGGCCCTTGTCGCCTCGCGGTGGAGCGCGTCGGGGCGGGTGGCGGCGAGGCGGTCCGGGAGGTCGGCGAGGGCGGGGCCGCGGTACAGGGCGAGGGCCTGGTCCAGTGTGTGTGCGGCGGTGTGCGGGTCGCCGTGGTCGAGGGCCGTCGTGCCCTGGCGTACGAGCCGCTCGAAGACGAACAGGTCCACGTCGTCCTGGGTGGCCTCCAGGCGGTAGCCGCCGGGGGCGGAGGTGATGCTCTGTCTGCCCAGGATGCGGCGGAGGCGGGCGATGAGGGCCTGGAGCGCGGCGGGGGCGTCCTGGGGTGGGGTGTCCGACCAGACCTCGTCGATGAGGGTGTCGGGAGTGGTGACTCGGCCCGGGCGCAGGGCGAGGGCGGTGAGGAGGGTGCGGAGGCGTGGGCCGGGGATGGGTAGGGCGGTGCCGTGGTCGTCCTCGGCCTGGGTGACGCCCAGGATTCTGTACCGCACCGGGTCATTGTCGCCGGGGGGCGGCGGTGGGGCACGTGGTTTGTGGGGGGCGGGGTTTCGGGGGGCCGGTGCGGCTGAGGAGCGCCGGGATGTTTTTCGCCCCCGCCGCCCCTACCCGTCCCGTCCCCAGGGGCTGCCGCCCCTTCGACCCCACCAGGGGCTCCGCCCCTGAACCCGGGCGGGGACTGCGTCCCCTGCACCCCTATCAGGGGCTCCCCCGGCACCCCGGCGGGGACTGCGCCCCCTGCACCCCTCCCAGGGCTCCACCCCGAACCCCGGTGAGGGTTCCGACCCGAACCCCGGTGACGGTTCCGACCCGAACACCGGTGACGGTTCCGACCCGAACACCGGTGACGTTTCCGACCCGAACCCGGCGGGGACCGCGTCCCCTGCACCTCTCCCGGGGCTCCGCCCGGACCCCGATCGGCCTGAACGGCCTCGTCCTCAAACTCCGGACGGGCTGAAGGGCACTGACCGGCGCCAGGACGGCTGCGCCCCGCGGGCTGGTGAGGGCCGGGCGGGGGTTTCCCAAGGAGGCTGGCTCACGCCACCCCCGCTCCCCCGCCGGAAGCCAGCGCCCCCCTTCGGGGGGTGATTCCCGCCGGTACTGCTCGCTGGCGGGCGGGGGTGCCTGTCCAGCAGGTTCCTCGGCGGGAGAGCAGACGGCGCAGCCAGAGTTCGAGGGAGACCAGGTCCGCCAGGCCGTCCAGGGGGAGGGGTTCGCCTGCTGCCGCCGCGCGGAGGGCCTTGCGGACGACTCGGGCCTCCACCAGGCCCGCCTCCGCCAGCAATGGGGTGGCGAAGAGGGCCATCAGGGAGTCGGCGGCCACCCTCAGCCCGGTGCGGGCCGCCACCGCCGCCGAGGCGTGGGAAGGGGCGCCCCAGCCGGGTGGGAGGTCGCTCACTCCGGCGCCTTCCAGGACCGTACGGAGGATCGCGGCACGTGCGCCCGGCTGTACGCGCAGTGCCTCGGGCAGGACGCGGCAGGCGCGGACCACCTGGTTGTCGAGGAACGGTGCGTGCAGGCGCTGGGAGCGGATCTCGGCGGCTTGTTCCAGGATGCGCAGGTCCGCCGCGTGCCGGGCCAGGGCTGCGCGTGCGCGGTAGTCGCCCGGACGTTGGGCCGCGCCTACGTTCGCGCGGCTCGTCGACGCCTGCAGGCGAACCGATACTTCAGCCAGGGCCTCGCCGGTCAGCCAGCGTGCCGCGGGGCCCGGTCTGGCCCAGGTGAGGGCGGCGAGGGACGCTCCGACAGCGCCGCCCGGTTCGTCGAAACGGCGTTGCAGGAGGCGTTCGGCGAGGAGGTCCAGGCCCGCCCGGTACGGGGTCCTCGCCAGCTTCCGGGCCGCGCCGTACACGCGCGCGGGGACCATCACCGAGCCGTCCGCCTTCGCGAGCGCCGCGACGGGGCGGACCAGGTGGCGGCGCTTGCGGTCCATCAGGAGGTCGGCCAGGCGGGCCGGGTGCGCGTCCAGGACCTGGCGGGCGCCGTAGCCCGTGAAGTGGTCCGCGCTGCCGGAGGCCAGGCGGGTGCGGTGGCGGGCCGCCGTCACCAGGGACTGCCCCGGTTCGTCCGTCAGAGGGCCGTCCAGGTCGGCGTAGGGGAGCGCCTCTTCGCCCCCGGTCACCACCACGTGGTGCAGGCGGGGGTTGGCCGCCAGCGATCCCGCCCGCTCCAGTTCCGCCTCGCGGCCGCCGACCGCCAGGTCGTTGAAGGTGACCGCCAGCAGGCGTTCGCCCGCGCCCGTGCCGTGGCCCAGGACCGTGCCGGGCATGCCCGGCAGGCCGGCCGCCAGCAGGGCGAGCGTCCCGGACGCCGGGCCGCCGGAGAGGTCCGCGCCGATGCCCGCCACCGGCATCCCGCGCGCGGCGCGGCGCTCCGCCGGGCCCATGCCGGGGACGGGACCCGGGTCTATGTCGGCTCCAGGGACATGTCTCGGCGCCGCCAGGCGCGTGCGTACCGCCTCCACCAGCGCGTCGCGCACCGCGTCGACCGCGCTGTCCGGGTCCGCCGAGGGCGCCGCCACCGCGAGCGAGGCGACCTGCTCGTAGCCGGCGATCTCCCGCGCCCCCGCGCGCAGGATCAGCGCATGCCCCGGCGGAATGCGCCGTACGCCGTCGTAGGGCGTGGAGTCGTGCAGCACGGCCGGTACGTCGGGGGCGGCGAGGAGCGCGGCGAGGTGGCCGAAGTCGAGGTTGGCCTCGATGAGGTCGGCGAGGGGGAGCGCGGCGGTCGCGTAGGCCGTACCGCCCGCCCACGGGGTGTAGAAGACGGGTCGGGCACCCGCCAGGTCGCCGCAGACGGTGACCCGGCGGCCGACCTGGACGATCGCCGTGTAGCTGCCCGGCCAGGCCGTGAGGTGGCGCAGTGCGCCTCCGCGGGCGGCGAAGAGACCGACCCGCAGCTCCTCGTCGGAGGCCCCGCACGTGCCCAGGACCGCGATCCGGTTCTGCGCGTCGGCCTTCACCACCCGCACCTCGTCGGGCCGCCAGTCGCCGACCGCCCAGAGCGGGTCCGGGTCGCCCCACAGGAGTTGGGAGCCCACCGGGTGCACGGTCTCGCCGTCCTGCCCGGTGGCCCCCGCGGAACCGATCTCCGAAGCCCCCGCGGCGGTGCTGCTCCACCCCACCAACCACCGCATGGACGCCTCCACAGGCTGTGGACAACCAGTGCACCGTACGAACTGGTTCCCCATGCTGCCATGAAGGGCGCACGCCGGAGGCGTGGTGGAGCCGCTTGCGATCCCCGGACGGCGCTTCGTCGCTCACCTGCCCGCAGCGCCGAACACCCGTACCCGGCAAGGCGACTGCGACGCGAATGCGCCCCCGGAATGCTCCCCGAAAACGCCCTTCGCGCCCTCAAGTTCCGTGGTGGGAGCGGCAATCAGCCGGGAAGTACGGGGGTGATTTTCAGCCAAATCGGTGATGGCGGGCCAGCCTTGAACACGCTCCGTACATGCTCTGAGCATCGCATCACCCGCGCGCAGCCCGGGAGACGGAGTTCGCCCCCCGGGCCCGTCCGCCGCCCGCGGGGATGAAGGCGGCGGTGTCCCCCAGCCCGCTGGATCCAGTACAGCGGGCCGACCCACGCACCACCCATGGAAGCGCTCCCCGCATGGCCGGAGAAGAGCGCACGGGCGGGCGCACGGCCACACAGCGGGAGCATGGCGCAACTGCGCGTATCGGACCCGTACTTCAGTGCGGACCACAATCCCGCCATCCGGAACAATGCCCCTTAACGCTTGGGATGCGGCGAACTACGCTGGGTTTACGAATGCCGCGTGGTTATGCCAGCGCGGCAGCCGTCTGTGTCGAGGGGTGGCGCATGTCCAGGGAGCAACGCGGGCCGAACGAAAAACTCGGCGCCGTTCTCGCCCTCGCGGGAATCAGCAACGCAGGACTCGCGCGTCGTGTCAACGATCTTGGCGCTCAACGCGGGTTGACTCTTCGCTACGACAAGACGTCGGTGGCGCGCTGGGTGTCGAAGGGCATGGTGCCGCAGGGTGCCGCGCCGCACCTCATCGCCGCCGCGATAGGGCAGAAGCTCGGCCGCCCGGTGCCGCTCCACGAGATCGGCCTGGCGGACGCGGATCCCGCACCCGAAGTGGGCCTCGCCTTCCCCAGGGACGTAGGACAGGCGGTGCGGTCGGCGACGGAGCTCTACCGTCTCGACCTCGCCGGGCGCCGGGCCGGCTCCGGTGGCATCTGGCAGTCGCTGGCCGGATCGTTCGCAGTAAGCGCATACGCAACGCCTGCCTCACGGTGGCTGATAACACCGGCCGACAGTTCGGTGGCGCGCGAGGCGAACTCCGCCGACGGCTCGGGCGCACCGCTCAAAGTCGGCCACAGCGATGTGCAGAAGCTGCGGGAGGCCGCCGAGGACGCCCGGCGCTGGGACTCCAAGTACGGCGGAGGCGACTGGCGTTCGTCGATGGTGCCCGAGTGCTTAAGGGTGGAGGCCGCTCCGCTGCTGCTCGGCGCGTACTCGGACGAGGTCGGGCGCGCCCTGTTCGGGGCGAGCGCCGAACTGACCCGGCTCGCGGGCTGGATGGCCTTCGACACCGGGCAGCAGGAGGCCGCGCAGCGGTACTACATCCAGGCGCTGCGACTGGCCCGGGCCGCGGCCGACGTGCCCCTCGGGGGGTATGTGCTGGCGTCCATGTCGCTGCAGGCGACGTATCGCGGCTTCGGCGACGAGGGCGTCGATCTCGCGCAGGCCGCCCTCGAGCGCAACCGGGGGCTGGCGACCGCCCGCACCATGAGTTTCTTCCGGCTCGTCGAGGCACGGGCGCACGCGCGCGCGGGTGACGCGCAGGCGGCGGGCGCGGCACTGCGGGCCGCCGAAGGGTGGCTGGAGCGGGCCCGCGACGGTGACAATGACCCGTCGTGGCTGGGTTTCTACTCGTACGACCGCTTTGCTGCGGACGCGGCGGAGTGCTACCGCGATCTGAAGGCGCCGCGTCAGGTGCGGCGGTTCACCGAGCAGGCGCTGTCGAAGCCGACGGAGGAGTTCGTGCGGTCGCACGGGCTGCGGCTGGTCGTCTCGGCGGTGGCCGAGCTGGAGTCGGGCAATCTCGATGCGGCGTGCGAGCAGGGGGTGCGCGCGGTGGAGGTGGCCGGGCGGATCTCGTCCGCGCGGACCACGGAGTATGTGAAGGATCTTCTGCACCGGCTGGAGCCGTACGGGGACGAGCCTCGGGTGGTGGAGCTGCGGGAGCGGGCCCGGCCCTTGCTGATGGCACCGGCCTGAACCGCGGAAGGCGCAGGAGGACCTCTTTCCTTCCACGTTTGAAGTGATTGTCAGTGGCGCAGTGCACTATCGGTAGCGGGAGGTGGTGCAGGTGCGGCCGGGGATCGCTTACGACTGTGATGTGCTGGTGGTGGGGGGTGGCATCGTCGGGCTGTCCACGGCGTACGCGATCACGCGTGTCGCGCCGGGGACGCGGGTGACCGTGCTGGAGAAGGAGCCGGGGCCGGCCCGGCACCAGACGGGGCGCAACAGCGGGGTGATCCACAGCGGGATCTACTACCGCCCGGGCTCCCTGAAGGCGCGGTACGCGGTGCGGGGCGCAGCCGAGATGGTGAAGTTCTGCGCGGAGTACGGAATCGCGCATGCCGTCACCGGCAAGCTGATCGTCGCGACCGAGAAGGACGAGCTGCCACGGCTGCACGCCCTGGTGCAGCGCGGCCGGGAGAACGGCATTCCGGTACGGGAACTGGGCGGCGCCCAGATCGAGGAGTACGAGCCGGAGGTGCGCGGGCTCGCCGCCATACACGTCGGGACGACCGGGATATGCGACTTCGTGGGGGTCGCCCGGCAGCTGGCCGAGGCGTCCGGGGCGGAGATCCGGTACGGGGCGCGGGTCGAGCGAATCGACCGGCGCCCGGAGCTCGGGGTGGCCGTCCGGACGACGAGCGGTGAGGTCGTCCGCGGGCGCGTGCTGGTGAACTGCGCCGGGCTGTACTGCGACGAGGTGGCCTGGCTGACCGGGGACGACCCCGAGATGCGGATCGTGCCGTTCCGGGGCGAGTACTACGAGCTGGCCCGCCCCGATCTGGTGCGCGGGCTGGTGTATCCGGTGCCGGACCCGGCGTTCCCGTTCCTCGGTGTGCACCTCACGCGCGGGATCGACGGCGGCGTGCACATCGGGCCGAACGCGGTGCCTGCGCTGGCGCGGGAGGGATATGACTGGGGGGTCGTACGGCCGCGGGAGGTGGCGCGGACCCTCGCCTGGCCTGGGGCGTGGCGGATGGCCCGGCACCACTGGCGGTACGGGGCCGGTGAGCTGGCGCGGTCGGTGTCCAAGGCGGCGTTCACCACGGCCGTGCGGCGGCTTTTGCCGGCGGTGACCGCGGATGATCTGGTACCGGCCGCGGCGGGGGTGCGGGCGCAGGCGGTGCTGCGGGACGGGGGGCTGGTGGACGACTTTCTGATCAAGGAGGGGGCTCGGGCCGTGCATGTGCTGAATGCGCCCTCGCCTGCGGCGACCGCTTCGCTGCCGATCGGGCGGGAGGTGGCTGGGCGGGCGCTGGCCATGCTGGCGGCGGTGTGAGGTTGCCCGGGGGCGGGCCGCCGTCCCTGGGGGCCGCCGCCCCCAGACCCCCGCTTCGGCCCTTGAGGGGCCTCGTCCTCAAACGCCGGACGGGCTGGCATTGCCGACCGGCGCCGAGAAGTGGCACCCCGGACTGAGAGGTGCCTGCGCCCCGTAAAATCGACCCCACTGTGTCTGACTCCCTCAACACCCCCGAAGCCCCCCGCCCCGGCGATCACGTGCCGCACATCCCCGGAGTGTCCGTCCGGCATACCCGGACCAAGGGGGAGCCACGGTTCCCGGACGGGCCGAAGGCTGATCCTGCCGGGTCGCACTTCGAGCGCCGGATCCGGAGTTTTCAGCCGCGGCGGAGCCGGGTGACCGCCGGGCAGGCCGATGCGCTGCAGCGACTGTGGCCCAAGTGGGGGCTGGACATCGACGGGCAGCGGACCCTCGATCTCGGCGAGCTGTTCGGGAACGGCAATCCCGTCGTGCTGGAGATCGGGTTCGGGATGGGTGAGGCCACCGCGCAGATGGCCGCCGCGGACCCGGAGACGAACATCCTCGCCGTGGACGTGCACACCCCGGGGCAGGGGAACCTGCTCAACCTCGCCGACCACGACGGGCTGTCCAACGTCCGCGTGGCCAACGGGGACGCGATCATCCTGCTGCGCGAGATGCTCACCCCGGATGCGCTGGACGGGCTGCGGGTCTACTTTCCCGACCCGTGGCCGAAGAAGCGGCATCACAAGCGGCGGCTGATCCAGCCGGAGTTCCTCGACCTCGCCGCGGCCCGGATCAGACCCGGCGGCATCGTGCACTGCGCGACCGACTGGGAGCCGTACGCCGAACAGATGCTCGAAGTGCTGACGGCGCATCCGGAGTTCGAGAACACGCAGCCGGAGGGCGGTTTTGCGCCCCGTCCCGACTTCCGGCCGCTGACCCGTTTCGAGGGCCAGGGACTGGACAAGGGACATGTCGTGAACGACCTGCTCTTCCGTCGCGTACAGCACCACAACCAGCCCCCCACCGGCGCCTGAAGCCCCACGGCCCTGCGGGCAATCCGAAGTACCGTCGCGGGCGGCGCCCTCCCTCGTTAGGGTCAATGCCGTGGCCACCTTTCCCCCGTACCCGACGCATCCGCCACACCCCGGCGGCCCGGCCGGCGGTGCGCTCGGGCACGCTCACTGGTGGCAGCGCAGAGCGGTCCGGTACGGCGCGCTCATCACCCTGCTCGCGCTCTCCGGGCTCGTCATCCTCGCCCTGGTGCGCGAACAGACCGGCACCGAAGGGTTCCTGGTGGGGCTCGGGCTGGCCGTGCTGCCCGTGCCGCTTCTCATAGCCGCGTTCCGCTGGCTGGACCGCGTCGCCCCCGGCCCCTGGCGCAACCTGCTGTTCGCCTTCGCCTGGGGGGCCTGTGCGGCGGCGCTGATAGCGATCGTCGCCAACAGCTTCGCCACGAAGTGGATAGCGACGGCGACCGCCGACCCGTCCAGCGCGGACACCCTCGGCGCGACCGTCATAGCGCCCATAGTCGAGGAGTCCTCGAAGGCGGCCGCCGTGCTGCTCGTCTTCCTCTTCCGCAGACGCGACTTCACCGGGATCGTCGACGGCGTCGTCATAGCCGGGGTCACCGCCACCGGCTTCGCGTTCACCGAGAACATCCTCTACCTGGGCACCGCCTTCGGCACCGACCAGCTCACCGGTGACCGCGGCATCGCCTCCGTCACCGCGGCGACGTTCTTCGTGCGCATCATCATGTCCCCGTTCGCGCATCCGCTGTTCACCGTGCTCACCGGCATCGGCTTCGGCATCGCCGCGCTCTCCGCGGAGCGCCAGCACCTGCGGCGCGTCCTCGTCCCGCTCTTCGGCCTGCTGCTCGCGATGAGCATGCACGCGATCTGGAACGGCTCCTCGGACTTCGGCGAGTACGGCTTCTTCGCGGTGTACGCGGCCTTCATGGTGCCCGCGTTCGGCCTGCTGACGTGGCTGGTGATCTGGACCCGCCAGCGCGAACTGCGCACCGTGCGCGAGGAACTGCCCGCCTACGCCGTCGCGGGCTGGCTCACCCCCGCGGAGCCCTATGCCCTCGGTTCGATGCGGGCACGCCGGCTGGCCCGCGAACACGCCGCCCGCCACTTCGGCAAGCCCGCCGCATGCGAGGTCGCCCGGTACGAGGCGTACGCGACCTCGCTGGCCTTCCTGCGGCACCGGGGGCGCCGTGGCCGCGCCGGCGCCGACTTCGTCGTCAGGGAACGCGAGTTGCTGGACGAGCTGTGGCGGCGCCGGGAGGTGGCACGCCCGGCGCTGGACCACGCGGCGCGGATGACGGCGCCCCCGGTGCCGGTGGCGGCGCCGCCCTGGCCGGTGTACGGGGCGTACGGGTACCCGGCGGTGCCGAATCCCGCGTACAACCCGTACCGGTCGTAGGACCTGAGGCCAGTCACAGGACCAGGGGGGTCAGGCCGACGCTTCCGTCAGGCGGGCGACCTCGGTGTCCGTGAGCGTCAGCTCGCCCACCGCGAGCAGTGCCGGGAGCTGCTCCACCGTCCGCGCGGAGGCGATCGGGGCGGCGACCGTCGGCTGGGCCGCGAGCCAGGCCAGGGCCACCGTGGCGACCGGGGCGTCGTGGGCCTGGGCGATCTCGTCGAGGGCGGTCAGGACCCGCTGCCCCCGCTCGGACTCCAGGTGCTTGGCCGCGCCGCCCGCCCGCGGGCTGTCGACCGTCGTGCCGGGCCGGTACTTGCCGGTGAGGAAGCCGGAGGCGAGGGAGAAGTACGGGACGGCGGCCAGACCGTAGCGCGCGGCCAGGTCCTGCAGCTCGCCCTCGTACGTGTCGCGCGAGACCAGGTTGTAGTGCGGCTGCAGGGCCACGTACTTGGCCAGGCCCTCGCGGTCGGAGAACTCCAGGGAGGCGCGGAGCCGGTCGGGCGAGATGTTGGACGCGGCGATGTGCCGGACCTTGCCGGCCTGCACCAGCTCGTCGAGGGCGCCGACGATCTCCTCGACCGGCACCTCGGGCTTGTCGAAGTGGGTGTAGTAGAGGTCGATGTAGTCGGTGCCGAGGCGGCGCAGGGAGGCCTCGGCCGCGGCCTTGATGTTGGCCGCGGACAGGCCCTGGAACTCGGGGTGCTGGCTGACCTTGGTGGCGATGACCACGTCGTCGCGGTTGCCGCGCGCCCTGACCCACTTGCCGATGATCGTCTCGGACTCACCGCCCTGGTTGCCCTCGGCCCACGACGAATAGGAGTCGGCGGTGTCGACGAAGTTGCCGCCGGCGGCCGTGTAGGCGTCGAGCACGGCGAAGGAGGTGGCCTCGTCGGCGGTCCAGCCGAAGACGTTGCCGCCGAGGGAGAGCGGGAAGACCTCGAGGCCGGAGGAGCCCAGCTTGCGCAGAGAAGGAGAAGTCATGCCAGACGTCAACGTCCGCCCCGGAGGCCGGTCTTCCGCAGCGGGCGCAAAGATCCCGTAAACAAGCGGACTACGGCACTCCGGGTACGGACGGAGAACGTACCGGTGTCAGGGGTTGAGGCCCTTGCTGCGCAGCCACGTCATCGGGTCGATGCCGGTGTCCTGGCCGTCGGGGTGGACCTCGAGGTGCAGGTGCGGGCCGGTCACGTTGCCGGTGGCGCCGATGCGGCCGATGACGTCACCCGTGCCGACCTTCTGGCCGACGCTGACGCTGATCGACGACTGGTGGCAGAACCAGAGCTCCGTGCCGTCGTCGAGGGTGAGGATCGTGCGGTAGCCGTACGAGCCCGCCCAGCCGGCCTGGGTGATGGTGCCGGAGTGGATGGCCTTGATGAGCGTGCCCGTGGGGGCGGCGAAGTCGAGGCCCGTGTGGTAGCCGGAGGACCACATGGAGCCGGCCTGACCGAAGGTGCCGGTGATCGTGTACGACACGACCGGCAGCTTGAACTGCTTGGCCAGCTCGGCGAGCTTCGCGGCCTCGGCGGCCTTCTTGGCGGCCGCCTCCGCCTTCTCCTTCGCGGCGGCGGCCTTGGCCGCGGCCTCCTTCTCGGCCTTGGCGGCGGCGTCGTCGACCTGCTGGGCGAGGGCCGCCTCGGTGGCCGCCTGGCTCTTGCTGTCGATCTGGACCTGCTGCGACTCGGCCTGCGCCATGATCCGGTCGCGCAGCGCCTCACCGGCGCCCTGCGCGGTGCCTGCGGACGTGGTGGCGACATCGCTGAGCGCGGTCGCGGAGCCCTTGGGGGCGTCGGAGCCGCCGTCGAAGACATGGCCCACGGAGGCGAGATCGGGCATGGAGATCGACACCGGCGGCTTGCCGGTGTTGGCGCTGGCCATGCCGCCCGCGCCGACGGCGGCTATGACGCCGACGCCGAGGACCGTGGAGCTGCGGGCGAGTCCCCCGCCGCGCTGCTTGGCGACGCGGTGCCGGCCGCGTACCGGGGCGAGGGAGTCCTCGGTGGGATTCCACTCCTCCCAGGGGCCCTCGTCGGTGCGTCGGACGGCGAAGCCGAAGGGCTCGGTGCTCGGCACGAACGGGGCTTGTGGGGCAGGCGGGTTGGACGCCACGTGGGCGTGCTCCTTTCCTTCCTTCTCGCCTACCGGGTTAGCTGACGGGTTCGGAGCAGGAAGGTCTCCTACGCGCGTATACCTGCCGTGCTGCCACGGCTGTATCAGCGCGATTCACCCCAGGGTGGTGGTTCCCCGGTTCCCTTGCGGGATTCGGCGCGTGCGCACGGAGCCGCCTCTTGTGACGGCTGGGACGACCGCGCTGCGTTATCGAACGTTAATAGACCCGGGGTGCCGATTCCAAGGTGTTCCGCTTGATCATTAACCTTTCCGACCTGGACGTACGGCGCATGAACGGCGAAAAACGGGCGAGTTGACCGCACCTCAGAAACCCCACAAGTATTGACCGTATGTCAGTTGTTATGCGGAGTGGGTTCACCTGATCACACCCGGTCACCTACGGGAAGGAAGTGTGAAGACGGTCAGGGCCGTCGTACGGCGAGCAGCGCCATGTCGTCCGCCATGGCCTCACCGGCGTATCTGCGCACCTCCCGCGCGAGGGTGACGAGCAGCGCCGCGGGGTCGTGGAAGACCCGGCCGGCGAGCCGTTCCGCGGGCTCGAAGAACACCCCCTGCTCGTCCCGCGCCTCCGACAGCCCGTCGGTGTACAGCAGCAGCGTGGCCCCACTGCGGAACGCGGTCTCCTCGGCGCGGTCGGGCCAACTCCCGAGCCCGCCCATGCCGAGCGGCAGGGCGGGCTCGCGGGCGTGCAGGGTGCGCACGGTGCCGTCCGGGCACAGCAGCAGCGGGGGCGGATGGCCGCGGGTGACGATGCGTACGACGCCTTCGCCGTGCGGGAGTTCGGCGAGCACGGCGGTCGTGAACCCCTCGAACAGCTCGATCCCCGCCCGCCGCGTCGCCTCGCGCTCCAGCGCCCGGTCCAGCCGCTGCGCGACCGCCTCCAGCGTGGCCTCCTGCTCGGCGGCCTCCCGGAAGGCCCCGATGACCACGGCCACGGCGGCCACCGCCCCCATTCCCTTTCCGCGTACGTCGCCCACGACCAGCCGTACGCCGTGCGGGCTGTCCTGCACGGCGTACAGGTCGCCGCCGATGGACGCGTCCGCCTGCGCGGCCTCGTACCGTGCCGCGATCGCGAACCCGCCGATCCGCTCGGCGGGCTCGGGCAGCACGGCGCGCTGGGCGGCCTCGGCGATCTCGCGCTGCGAGGCGAGCTCCTCGCGGCTGCGGCGGACGAGGAGGTTGATGAGGACGGCCAGCACGGAGACCGTCGACACGGTGGCCAGCTCGGTCACCGCCTCGACCTGGAGGAGGATGCCCACCTCGGCGTGGATCGCGGTGACGACCAGGACGGTCGCGACGCCGGTGAGGACCGTCCCCCGGCGCGAGTAGAGCGGGGCGGCGACCAGGGGTGCGGCCGTGAAGAGGGGGCCCGCCGTGAACCGCGACGGGGTGAGGTAGTCGTAGCAGGTCCCGCCGACGATCAGCAGCGCCGGGAGCAGCCGCACGAAGGTGCGTGCGTATGAGATCGGCCCCTCGTGCTCCACCCCTCAAGGTTTCCCGGGACGGCGGCGCGGGGCGAGCCGGATGGCCCGACCGGGGGAAACACTCAGGGCCGGAGTCCAGTGACTGGACTCCGGCCCTGAGCCTTGAGTAGCGGGGACAGGATTTGAACCTGCGACCTCTGGGTTATGAGCCCAGCGAGCTACCGAGCTGCTCCACCCCGCGTCGTTGTGTAACCAGCATACGCCATCCGCGGGGCTGTCTGCGCCAGGGTTTACGTCCGCCCTGGTTCACCTGTGTTTTTTGGGGTGCGCGGGGCCTGCGTCAGGCGGCCGGGTTGTCCGCGTGGGTGAGCGTCTCCCAGGAGACGAAGAGGTCGTCGGTGCCGGCCGGGCGGGTCTGCTCGACCAGCTTGTGGGCGGCCGGGACGGGGGTGCCGAGCCGGTTCTCCAGATGGTTGAGGACGACCTCCAGGTCGGGACCCATGTTCCCGACGACCCTGCCGCCGCACAGCCACCGCGGGGGCTTCTCCCCCATCTCGTAGCGGGCGTGGAAGTCGAGGGCCGCCTTCAGCCGGTCCTTGACGTCGTCGTACAGGTCCACGCCCTGGTGCCAGGCGGTCTCGGCGATGTGCGCGGTGGCGGCGAGGGAGTAGCCGACGTGCTTGAAGTTGCGGCAGGTCTCCTGCGCGATCCCGTCCTCGAACTTCGTCTCCTTGAACCAGTACGTCTCCAGCTTCTGCACGGTGTTGGCGTCGGAGCCGGCCGGGGTGAGCGGGATCTTGCCGTCCTTGCGCAGGTAGAAGTAGTCGGGCACCAGGCCGCGGAAGCGTTTGACGGCGGCGTCGAAGGTCTTGTGGTCGTCGGTGAAGACGGCGATCCCGATGGCGGCGTCGGTCATCGCGAGGTCCCAGTTGCCGTTGTAGTCGGGGAGGTCCCTGGTGACCTCGGGAAGGTAGGCGGTGCGCAGCATGGCCGCGAACCGCCGTACGCGGTCGGCGGGCCAGCCGGCGCCCGGTGCGTACCGGACGATCTCCGCGGCCCGCGCCCAGGTCGACCCGGCCCAGGAGGACTGCAGCTGGGCGTCCTGCGCCGTGTGCCGCTTCAGCTGCGCCGACCAGGCGTCCATGATCTCCCGCGCCTTGAGGGCGTGCTGTCGCTCGCCGGTGACGCTGTACAGGAGGGCCTGCGTGTAGGCGGCGATGGCGTCCTGCCGCTCCTCCAGACAGCCCTTCGCGCCCTTGCCGCCCCAGGGACAGTTGACGACCGCGGTCGGCTGGGCCGTGTACTTGTACGAGCCGTACTTGCTGTCCCGCATGTCGAGGAACGCCTGGAGCCAGGGCTGCTTGCCCGCGATGACGTTCTTGCGTACGACGTCCAGCTGGGCCTGGCTGACGAGGACACCGGGGTGGGTGAACGATGTGCCCGGGGGCAGCGCCCTCGCCATGGTGCGGGTGCCCGGGTCGGTGCCGCAGGAGGCGACGAGCGCCGTCAGCAGGAGGACGAGGAGAACTGCCGCCGCACGTCTGGGAACTGACCTCACTGGCTCTACCTCCGCGATCGCCTCCGGCCGGTACGGTCAGGGTCGCCCTCCCGGAGGTCGGGCGCAGGATCTGTTGGGCCGATCGGCCGGTGCGCGGTGGTTGTGGCGGGCGGTGCTGGGGGCTGCCGCCCCCAGACCCCCGCTCTGCGGCCTGAACGGCCTCGTCCTCACACGCCGGACGGGCTGGAAGATGCCGACCGGCGGCGAAATGTCACCCCAACAAATGATCGTTCGGCGCCTTTGCCCGCCCCGCGTGCTCCTCCAGTACGACCACCTCGACCCCCCGCCCCGCCAGCAGCCCGCTCCCGTCCGCCCCCGCGACGAACGTGTCCGGCTCGCGCCAGGCCGTGACCACCCGGCGTACCCCCGCGTCGAGGATCAGCCGTGCGCAGGGCTTGGGGCGGGAGGCGCGGTGGGCGCAGGGTTCCAGGCTGCTGTAGACCGTCGCCGTCGCCAGCCTCGGGTCGGCCGGGTCCAGCTTGGCCAGGGCCGCCTCCTCGGCGTGGACGACCGGGTCGTCTCCCTCGCGGGAGTGACCGCGGGCGAGTTCCGTGCCGTCGGCGGCGACGATCACCGCGCCGACGCTGAAGGCCGTGCGCGAGGGCGGGCACTCGGCCGCAAGCTCGCAGGCGAGGGCCAGCCAGTGGTGGTCGGCGGCGGTGGGGAGCGGGCCGGTGCCGGGGGCCGTGGGCTCGTAGCGCATGAGGACCACGTCCTCGATACGGCGGGTTTCCGTGAGGCGCAGGCGGCCGGACTGGTAGGCGCCGGGGCCGAAGAGGCGGGGCGCGTCCGGGTCGCCCACGAAGAGGGGGGCCAGGACCAGCTGGAGTTCGTCGGCGAGGCCCTGCTGGAGGAGCTGGGTGTGGATCGTGCCGCCGCCCTCGACCATCAGGCGCCGCACACCGCGTACCGCGTGCAGATGCTCCAGGAGGCGGCGCCAGTCGAGGTCGGCGCCGAGCGGGACGACGTCGGCGGCGATGCCCAGGGCGCGGGCGCGCTCGGCGCCCTTGTCGGTCGTGAAGACGAGCTTTTCGCCGCCCGTGTGCCAGAAATGGGCGTCCGGGTCCAGGTCGCCGGAGCCGCTGACCGTGACCTTGAGCGGGTACTCCGGCTGTCCGGCGGCCACGCGGGCGGCACGGCGCTCGGGCGAGTTGACCAGCAGACGGGGGTTGTCGGCGCGGATCGTGCCGGCGCCGACGAGGATCGCGTCGACGGAGGCACGGACCTCGTCCACGCGGTCGAAGTCCGCCGGGCTGGAGAGCAGGAGGCGCTCGGGGCCGGTGTCGTCGAGGTAGCCGTCGAGGGAGACGGCGGCGGACAGCAGGACGTACGGGTACGGCATCGGACGTTCTCACTCTCGGCGGCGGACGGGCTGGGACGACGGCTGCGATCGGGACGCTTGGTTAAAGTTTGAAACAAACCTACACTGGTCACATGACGACTCGCTGGCTCACGGAGAAGGAGCAGCGCGCCTGGCGCGCGTACATCGCGGCGACGCACCTCCTGGAGGACGCCATCGACCGGCAGCTCCAGCAGGACGCCGGCATGCCGCATCTGTACTACTCCATCCTGGCCAACCTCTCCGAGGCGCCCGACGGCAGGCTGCGCATGACCGATCTCGCGGAGCGGGCGAAGATCACACGCAGCCGGCTGACGTATGCCGTGACCCGGCTGGAGAAGGACGGTCTGATCCGGCGCGAGGACTGCCAGTGGGACAAGCGCAGCAGCTTCGCCATGCTCACCGACGAGGGGATGGCCGTGCTGGAGCGGACGGCGCCCGGACATGTGGAGACCGTGCGTTCGCTGCTCTTCGACCAGCTGACCCCGCAGCAGGTCGAGCAGGTGGAGGAGATCTTCTCGGGAGTGGTGCAGGCGCTGGAGCGGGAGGAGGAGCGCCCGACCTCGGATGAGGTTCCCTGGCGCCGCCGCTCCTCCGGTCCGTGTTCCTGAGACGGCCCGGAAACCCGACGTATCCCGAAAAGCTGTTGCTTCAAATTTAAAGCATGGGGTAGGGTTCCCGACCATGCAGCTGCTTCAAAACTGAAGCAGATATGGACGACACCGGAGACCCGCATGCCCGACTTCCCCGCCGCCACCCCGCGCTCCCGCGTCCGGGTCCCGCTGCGCTTCCAGGACGGCTACAGCGTCGACGCCGAACTGGTCACCTTCCACGGTCTGGCCGACGGCCAGGAGCACGTGGCCGTCGTCCTGGGCGACCCGGCTCCCGGTACAACGCCGCTGGTCCGCCTGCATTCCGAGTGCCTGACCGGCGACGTGTTCGGCTCGGCCCGCTGCGACTGCGGTCCGCAGCTGCGGGAGGCGGTCGAGCGGATCGCGGACCGCGGCGGTGTGCTGCTCTACCTGCGCCAGGAGGGGCGCGGCATCGGCCTGTACAACAAGCTGGACGCCTACGCCCTCCAGGACCAGGGCCTCGACACGTACGAGGCGAACGCGGCCCTGGGGCTGCCCGAGGACGACCGCGACTACACGGCGGCGGCGCAGATGCTGGGGGCCCTGGGCATCGACAGCCTGGACCTGCTGTCCAACAACCCCGACAAGGCCGGTCAGCTCCGCGATCTGGGCATCGATGTCCACGACCGCGTCCCCACGGGCGTCTTCACCACCGCCCACAACGTCCGCTACCTGCGTGCGAAGGTCCTCCAGACCCAGCACACGCTGCCGCTCGCGGAGCTGAGCGCGGGCTGACCCGGCCCGGCTCGGGTCGGTTCAGGCCGGTTCGGGCCAATGACGGCCGCGCTCCCGTCGCCCTACGCAGCCCCGGCCGCCCGAGCCGTCAACAGCCGCAGCACCTCGGCGAGTTGGTGGCGCACCTCCGGATCGGCGGCGACCCCGTCCGCGCCGACCGCCTCCCGAGTCACCGGGATCCGCACGCAGGCCGGCTCCACGATGTCGGCGCCGGTGTAGCCGAGCACCGTCCGCAGCGTGGCCTCCGCGCCCCGGCCACGCCCCGGCGCGGCCGGGGCGCGGAGGCCACCGGCTTGTCGCAGATCTCGGTGCCGCCGACCGTCCAGTCGAGCAGGTTCTTGAACGCCCCCGGCAGGGTCCCCGCGTACTCCGGAGTGCAGACCAGCACCCCGGCCGCCCCCTCGATCGCCGCCCGCAGCCCGGCCACCGCCTCCGGCAACGGGTCCACGTCGTCATCGGGGTTGAAGTGCGGAAGGCCCGCCAGACCGTCGTAGAGCACGGCCCGCACCGGCACCGACGGCGCCACGGCCCGCGCGGTGCGCAACACGGCCTCGTTGGTGGAGCCCACCCGCAGACTCCCGGACAGCAACAGGATCACCGGCACCGTGGACATCGGCCCAACTTACTGCGGGCCGCGCCCTCTTCCGGCGCGCCACAACCGCTTCTCCGCCCTCTCACCCCTATCTTCAACCCCAACATGTTGTGGCCGACGGCGAGTTGGTGCCCACAGATTGTGTACAAGGGCGTAACCCGCCGGAATTGAGCCACGCAGGTCCGGGACAGCGCAGAGCGACGACGAGTGAGGGCGTTCATGACGGAGCGATTCGGGGACCGTACGACACGGGCGGCAGGCGAGACGCGGGCGGCGGCCCGGCCCGCCGTACCGCGCCCCGCGAGGCGTATGCGGTCGACGACCCGGTCATTCAGCGTCGGCGAGGGCAAGGGGTACCTCACCGTCGCGCACGCGCCCGACGGCCGCGTGGCCGGGGTGATGGTCCGCATGGCCAAGCAGGGCTCCACACTCGCGGGCATGATGGACGCCTTCTCCTCGACCGTCACCCGGGGGCTGCAGCACGGCGTCCCGCTCGACATCCTCGTGGCGGACTACGTCGGGACCCGCTTCGAACCCTCCGGCCTCACCAACGACCCGGACATCAAGCAGGCCGGCTCCGTCATGGACTACGTCGGCCGCCGCCTCGCCCTCGACCACCTGCCCTACGAGATCCGGGCCGGCCTCGGCATCCTCACCGCCGCGGAACGCACCGCGAAACAGACCCTCGACGGTGTCGGCGACGCCGTGTGGACCGATCTCGTGGGCCTGTCCATGTCCGCACCGATGGTGGGGCGGCCGCGCCGCGGCTGAGGACCGTACGAAAAAACGACACGGCGCGCGGACAACCGCAAGATCCCAAATGACTACTATCAGTGCATATATTGTCACAATACGTAGTCAGCCAGGGCGTCGCGCCCGGGTAAGAAAGGGTCTAACCATGCGCAAGTTCCAGCGCGTTGCCGTCGTAGCCGCAGCGATCGCGGGCCTGTCCGCCTTCGGCGCCGGTGTCAGCTTCGCCCACGACCACGGCCACGAGGACGAGGGGGTCACCGCCGTCGCCAACTCCCAGTCCAACGCCGTGGCCTACGACGACGACAGCCACAGCGGGCGCCACGGCAGCCCGGACGCAGCCCCCGCCTTCACGACGGGGAGTGACTTCAGCCTCGGGAACGTCACTCCGCCGGCAGCCAAGTAACGAACCCCCGCCCAGCAGGCCACGGTGAACGGCCACGGCCTGCTGGGCGCTCACCCAGCAGGCCGTTCATCCGGCAGCAGCCGGCCGCGGCTTACTTGCCGAAGGCGTTGCTGCAGCCCATGTCCGAACCCTCGGTGGTGCTCTGCGCCCCCGTGTTGCCCTCGCCGTTGAGCGCGTTGCCCAACAGGCCGTTGATGAGGCCGACCTCACCGAGGACGCTGATGTTCAGGTCGTGCGACCTGCAGGTGGTGCTCTGCTGGACACCGACGCCACCGTCGGCGTGGGCGCCGCCGGCGCTCAGAAGCCCGACAGTCCCGAGGGCGGCGACCAGGACGGCGGCCTTGCGAAGCTTGTGCATGTCATCTCCGGTGGAGCGAAGTGGATGCGACCTGTGACAGATCAACTCCTTGTTGCCACCGGAGATTAGTGGTAAATACCCCAAAACGGACGGCAGCGCGCCAGGTGTCGTGATCTCGCATGTGTTCTCGCGGCGAAAACCCCGCGGCCGGCGTCAGACGACCCGGAGAGTCGCCCGTGGTCGGAGGGGCCGCCGAGGTGCGCCCGACCTTGATCCCGAACGTGCCCGGCTCGACGACCATGCGCAGTTCACCGTCCACCAGCGTGAGGTCCCGGCTCGGCGTGACGCCGAAGGAGACGGTGACCCGCTGCCTGGCTCCCCATGGACCCTTCGCACACCGCGCAGCCGGAGGTACGGCAGCGACACCGACGTCTGGTGGTCCGTCACGCACAGCTGCGCCACCTCCGTGCCGGCCCGCTGTCCCGTGTTGGTGATGTCGACGCGCACCCGGGTGGTGGCGCCGGCCCCGATGGCGTCGTCGGTCAGCCGGATCCGGTCGCAGCGGAACGTGGTGTGTCGCCCCGTCCGCTCACGCATGAAGATTCGTAGGCAAGGCATGCAAATCCCCGTGGGAGTCCGTCATGTACAGCCAGTCATTGGTACAGGCCGGGGCCCCTTGGCGGTCAGAGCTCAGAAGCACGTCGTAAGAGCGGAGCTTTCGGCCGACGGGGAGTTTCCAAGCTGTCAGCGTCGCCGCACGGTCAGCAGTGAAGAGAGTGTCGCCTACCGCGAACGGCCGGGTGAGAACACGCCCTTTGGTCTTCCGATCCCATAGCTGGGCACCACTCTTTGCATCTAGGGCCACAAGCCGGTTCTCCACGTCACCGAACACCACCAACCCGCCCAACGCAGCCGGAGCGACAGCTAGGTCGGCTGCTGCCTCGAACCGCCACAGCGGTTCACCGGTAGCCGGGTCGACGGCCACGATGCTCTGGCGAGAGAGATCGACCCGTTGCACCAAGTAGATGCCGGAGTCGGTGACAGCCCCTTCTCCGGAAAGCGGCCCTTCGGCCCGGTAAGACCAGATTGGTTGGCCTGTGACTTCCAGGAATGCCTGGACGCGCTTCTCCGCCAGGTCCGTAGCGTCACCCGGAGGCCGGGGCTCCTCGGTGATGACGATCACCCTGCCTGCGGCCACTTCAGGAGGACAGACAGCTGGTTGCCCCAACACTTGTGACCAGCGAACGCCTTCGGACCGGACATCGATTGAGTGCAGGAAGCCGTCCGGACTCGTTGCGTACAGAGTTTCTCCAGAGACGCTCAGAAGGCCGTCGCAGACCTGCAGCCGGGCAGACCGCCGAGGTTTCCCCGTTCGCAGATCGACGGTCCGCAGCAAGCTCCCTGGGCCTGGAAAGTAGGCAGTGCCACTGTGGAAGACGGCGCCGCCGGGGTAGTTCGTCTGAATCAGGGGGTATCGGCGGCGGGACTCGGCGTCGAACACATGCAAGCTGTACTTTTCGTGTACTACCAAGGTGCCGCCGGAAAGGACCGGCTGACGAGCGGAGCCGGAAGCGGCCGAGATCCGCCAGGGCACTTCAACGCGACGGATCGGGGACGTGCTGGCAGCCCGGCCGCTCGGCGTCGTCTTGGCAGTACGAGAAGACCGCTGCCGACGCTTCTTCTTCACCCTGGCCAGCGCTATGTCGTACTGAATCTCGCCGCCCATCCGCGGCGTCTGTTCGACCCCCTCCAGGTGGAGCCGCTCAGAGGTGTACTTGAACAATTCCTGAAGGGTGACAAAACCATCGCCATTGAGATCGGCGTCACCACTGCGCAAGCCTTCGACAATCGCTGAGGTAAAGCGCGAGAGTGCGGGTGTCTCCGCGTCGGAGTGATCCCCTTCCCAGGCTCGCTGCATCCGGGTGCCGGCCGTGATGATGACACGGCCGTGGCCGGCAGCGAGTACCTCCTCGAAGCCTGCCGATTCGCTCCCCTTGGCGCCCGGAATGAACAATCCGCTGTAGCAGCAGTCCACCACGACAACAACGCTGCGGGCACGGCACTCGTCCATCATGTCGTGGACGAAACTCGCGGAGATCGCCGAGTGCGCTGGGCGCTCTGGATCGGTGTTCCGAACGGCGAAGTAAAGCTTGTCGCTTCGGTTCCTGACCCCGTGGCACGAGAAGTAGAGCAGACAGACGTCATCCCGTCGGGCAGTGAGGAAGAACTCCTCGATCGCCCGCTCCAGCGTGGGCCGGTCGGCATCGACCAGTGTTTGGACCTCGAACTGACCAATCTCCGGATCGCGCAGGACCTCGGTCAATCCAGCGCAGTCCGCCTCTGGAGACAGCAGCTTGGAGAGTTCAGGGCGGTCGTATGTTCCGGTGCCGATGAGCAAGGCCCTGCGGTGGCCTTCGCCCAATGCCGGGGCAGTCACGAGGTGGAGGACTGCGGTTGCACAGGGCCCGTCTCATCTTCCTCAGGCGCCCCGCCCTGTGCCACGAAGGCGTCGATCAACCGTTCCCGCTCAATATCCGAAGCGTCGCTCAACTCGATGGTGCGGCCGTCCAACTCCACCTTGATGCCGCGAACCGGACGGTTCTGCAGCCAAATCCCGGCGAGGTTGAGCACTTGACGCAGGACGAAGGGGGCGGCGGTGACAACAACCGTTCCGGCAGCGATCAGTTCACCGCTCTTCGCCCCTGCCGCGACACCAACGGGAGAGCGCGCCAACTGTGCGTCTGCCACATCCAGTTCGAGGAGAGAGCGACGCAGTTGGCTGCTAAAGCTGAGGAGTTCGTCCTCATCGGAGTCCGAAAGCCCCATCAACTCCAGCCGTACGGTCTTACTCATTCCCACGCCCCGCGATCTCTGCTTTGTGTCCAGAGCACCTTACTTGCAGTGACCGTCCAGCGGTGGGCCTCCAGCGAATCAACCGTCGCCGCATGGCCTCGCGCTGCCGCCCATGTCTTGGCCGTTGATGAGTTGAGGACGCCAACTCGGCCCGAGCGAGGTCATCACAGGCCCGTGCGTTCCGCCACAAGTTGCCGATGGGGTCAGCCTCCGCGTCACCGCAGCCTGGATCTGCGAGACCACAGGGCCCGACACTGAGCCAGACGAGACAGCGTCCACCGACACCCCGGGCACGGGCGCCATGGCTGACATCGTCCAGGTCGAGCAGGCGCTTCGCTATCCACCTTGTCGCTCGCAAGAAGAGCGGGTCCGGCGCTGGCGCGAGACGGGCGAGATCCCCGGCCCGGTCATGGTGTGGACCCCACAGCAGTTCGGCACCTTCCTCGACGCCGCAGAGGGTGACCGTCTGTACGCGGCCTTCCACCTGATGGGCACCCGCGGCCTCCGCCGCGGCGAGGCGGTCGGCCAGGACTGGCACGAGATCGACCTCGACGCTGGCCTCATTACCCCCGCCAAGGAGATCGTGGTGGACGGCTGGGACCTCTACGAGTCCGAGCCGAAGACGGATGGCAGTGCAACACGATCGCGCTGGACAGCATGAACATCGCCGTACTGCGCGACCACAAGGCCCGCCAGGACAAGGAGCGGGCCAAGTGGAACGCCGCTTGGCAGAACACGGGCAAGGTCTTCACCAAGGAGGACGGCTCCTGGCTCCACCCCGAGACGGTCTCCGAGACCTTCCGCCGCATCCTCGCCACGACCGACCTGCCGCCCATCACCCTCCGGGACCTACGCCACGTCGCCGCGACGCTCACGCACGGAGGCGGCGGCGACATCCACACGGTGAAGGAAACCCTGCGGCACTCCACCATCACGCTGACCTCGGACACGTACACGAGCCTGCTCCCTGAGCTGGACCGTGAAATCGCCGAGAAGGCAGCGAAGCTGATCCCCAGGTCGCGTCCGGCTGATTCGTCCGCCCAAGCGGCCCCCGAGGCCACGAGCGCATCCGCTCACGCATCGCTCACGCAGTGGCTCGAAAGCGAAGCAGCGCCCGAGCCGACCGAAGGCGCCCCGGACGCTGCGTAGCAGGTCAGAGGGCGTGTCCCCCGCCTACAACCCGTAGGCCCTGTGAGACTCGAAGCCACTGGTTGGGCGGTGCCTGGTTGGTTGCCGCCCAGTCGATTTCACCGGTCCGGCAGGAGGAAGCCACGTCGTTCGCGCTCGGTGAGTTGCCGGAAAACGCGAGAACGACCTGCCTCGAGAAGGGCGTCGAGGTCTGCGGCCGGATCCCAGATTCTGACCGTGCGGTCGCGGGAGGCCGTGGCCAGCCGCGAGCCGTCGGGGTGCCAGGCCAGGCCGTTGACCTGATCGTCATGGACTCCGATCACCTTCAGCTCCCGGCCGTCGGCCGGATCCCACAGCCGGACGGTGCCGTCCCAGGACACGGTCGCGAGTCGTCCACCGTCGGGGGACCAAGCGACTCCCTGGACCCGCTCCCGGTGGCCGGCCAGCAAGCGCAGTTCAGTGCCCGCCAAGGGGTCCCAGATTCGTACGGTGTTGTCCCGCGAGCCTGTGGCGAGTCGCTGTCCGTCGGGGGCCCAGGAGATGCTCCACGCATAGTCCCTGTGTCCGTGGAGCGTTGCCGCGACGGTTCCTTCCTCGGTGTCCCAGACGCAGAGTGCCTTGTCCGTCAGCGAAGTGGCGAGATGACTGCCGTCGGGAGACCACGCGGCGCCACCGAGCCAGTGGTCGCGGCCCTGGAGCACCTTGAGTTCGGCGCCGTCGGACGCGTTCCACAGGCGTGCGGTGCGATCGCGCGAGGTCGTGGCGATCCGTGTGCCGTCAGGTGACCAGGACACGCTCGTGATCTCGTCAGCGTGACCGCGGAGTGCGAAGAGTTCGGTCCGGTCACCGACCTGCCAAACGGTGGCGACACCTCCGCGTGACACCGTGGCCAGCCGTGAGCTGTCGGGCGACCACACCGCCTGGGACACGTCCCCCGCGTGCCTGAGTGATCCCACCGCGTCGCCTCGGCCCTCGTCCCAGATCACGGCCGTACCGTCCTGGGAGGCTGTGGCGAGACGAGTGCCGTTGGGAGACCACGAGACACTCGTCACCGATCCCTTGTGGCCGAGCAGGGTGCGGCTCTGGCCGCCGGGTGCGGTTACATCCCACACGGCGACCGTCCTGTCCCGGGAGACAGTGGCTATCCGGGAGCCGTGCCAGGCGATGCCGTTGACGCTGTCGGTGTGGCCGGACAGCAGTGTTGCCTCACCCGTGTCCAGGTCCCAGACGCGAGCCGTACGGACTTCGTCGCCCACAGCGAGGCGTCGGCTGTCAGGAGACCATGCGACGCAGCTCAGCTTCTCCCCGCAGTCCAGCTGCTTCAACAGCGCCCCCGTACCGGCCGTCCCGGCATCGGCGTCCACTTCGGCAACGGCCGAGACGAAGACATTTCGGTCCTCCGACACCGATGCGAGCAACTGTCCGTCGGGCGACCAGGCCACGGCCGAGACACCGGCCCGGTGCCCGGCCACTGCGGCGACTTCCCGGCCGGTGGCCATGGACCAGACACGCACCGTGCCGTCGTCCGATGCACTGGCGACCCTCCGCCCGTCGGGAGACCACGACACATCCCATACCGGCCGTTCATGGCCGGTGAACCGGGTCAACTCCACAAGGTTCATCGCGTCCCAGGTCCGTACGGTCCGGTCGCTGCTCGCCGTGGCCAGCCGCTCCCCGTCCGGTGCCCACGCGACGCCCTCGATCGCCTCGCCATGTCCGGTTAGCACACCGGCTTCGGCGCCTGTCTCGACGTCCCAGATGGTGGCGGTGCTGTCCCGAGAACCGCCGACCACGTGCTTTCCGTTGGGCGACCAGGCCAGCGACTGCACACGACTGCCGCCGCCATCGGGAGCGAGAACGACGGGATCAGCGGGCTGCTCGCTGTTCCAGACCCGGATCGTGCCGTCATCGGAAGCCGTCGCCAGTCGGGCTCCATCGGGCGACCAGGCCACGGCGTTGATGTCCTCCCCGTGACCGCGGAAAACAGCCCGTAGCCGAGAGGCGTTGAAGGCGGTGTGCAGCGCCTGCTGGGCCGCCGAGGTAGGGGCACATTCCTCAAGCGCGGCGAGAGCCCCGAGGATCGCCAGCTGTGGATCACTCGTGGCGATCTCCACCACACGAGCTGCCACCGCGTCGGCGAGGCGCTCCAGGGACGCTCGGTCCAGACGTGCGGAGCACTCCAGGAACTCCGCCACGAGCGGCACACCGGTCAGAGAACCGTCCGCCTCGTCGACCCACTGGCGCGCGACGCGCAGCCGCTCGCCGTTCAGGAGATACGCCTCCTGGCGGCCCGAGTGCTCCCAGTCCCGAGCCCAACGTTCCAGCTCCGTACGGTGGCGAAGCTCCTCCGTCCGTGCGGCTACCGCCTGGCGCAGTGGTGGCCACTGCCGGAACAGCGCCTCGTGAGCGACATCCAGGACCCCATCGGCGCTGGTGAGCAGCCGACCCGCGACAAACGCCTCGGCCACGGCATTTTCCTGCTCCGTGAGTTCTCCGCGATCGACACGGCGACGGGTCGGCTCGCCGTGCTCCAGGGTGACGAACCTCAACAATGTCGCGAGGACCGGAGCCTCCTCGTCCGACGCCCGCAGCTCCACGCTGATCCGGTCCGCCTGGTCGGAGAGTGTCCCGGCGACGCCGCCCAGCTGTCGGTAGTCCTCCTCCGTCACGGTTCCGCCGGGACCGACCCGGAGATACAGCTCCTGGAGGGTGTATGCGAGCAGCGGCAGCGCGTCGCCACCGCCGGTCTCGTCCACCATCAGAGCGGTGACCATTGGCGCGAAGGCCAGGCCGGCGCACTCGGCCGGTTTCTCGATCACCTGGAACAGCTCCGGACGGCCAAGCACTCCCACGAGCGTCGGTTGCCGCACCAACTCGGCCTGCCCGTTCTCCAGGAAAGCCGTGAGGAAATCCGATCGCAACGTGGCCACCACCCACAGCAGAGGATCCGCAGCGAGCGCCTCCCTGATCAGGGAAAGGAAGACTTCCCTCTCCCGCTCCCCGCTGAGCGTGAAGAGCTCCTCGAACTGGTCGACCACAAGCAGCAACGGCACAGTCCGTCCGCCTCGCACGGAACGCACCCGGTCCGCACACCGTCTCAGGCCCTCAGCACCCCCCGCCAGCTCCGCCCGCACCTGATCGACGGTCATGTCCCTCCCCACCGCGGCCAGACTCGATGCCAGACTGGTCAGCGGATCAGCACCCGGTGTGCAGGGAGATGCAATCGCCCAACGCCCGCGCCGCTGGCGTAGGGCAGGCAGCAGCCCGGCCAGCACCAGCGAGGACTTCCCGCTGCCCGAAGGGCCGATCACGGCAACGAACCGGTGGGCACGACTCGGCATGGAGGGGTGCAGCCTGCCGACGAGGTCCCTGATCTCCCGGTCCCGGCCGAAGAACACACCGGCGTCGCCCTCGGTGAACGGTTCCAGCCCCGGATACGGCGGCTGCGTGGAATTCCAATTCCGCTTGATCGCGGCAGGCCGCTCCAGGAGATGCAGCCACACCTGCCCCGCGACCAGAAGCACGAGCGCGACCCCGACCAGCGGCACCGACCACTCCCGCAGTACCCGCAGTGGCCAGGGCACGTGGTCCGCCTCGCCGGTGGCGTAGTTGGTCGCGATGCCCAACAGAGCGCCGACCAACATGACCAACACGTCCACGACGAGCTTTGCCGGACGACGATCCACCCTTGCCCCCGCGTCGACAGATCACCAATGTGCCGCCGACTCTATGCGCGCCCGCTCACCGTCAACCAGCCGATCCGTAGGCCACGAGCACATCCGCTCACGCATCGCTCACGCACAGCCCCGAAAACGAAGCAGCGCCCGACCCGACCGAAGCCGACTCAGGCGCTGCGTAGCAGGTCAGAGGCTGTTTCCCTCCCCCACCACCGGTAGGCCCTGTGGGACTCGAACCCACAACCAATGGATTAAAAGTCCACTGCTCTGCCAATTGAGCTAAGGGCCCCTGGCGATGTTGCCTCCCCGAGCATAGCCGGACACGGCCGCGTCTCCGATCGGGTATCGGGGACACGGCCGTGTCCGGAGGCGAAGATCCGGCCGGAGTGTCAGGGATCGACCTTTTCGGGGGCTCCCGCGGAAGCATCCCCGGAGGCCGCCACGCGGGACGCCTCCCTGGCGCGCGTGCGTTCGTGGCCCGGGTTGAGGAACCAGTGCCGGGCCGACGCGCCCCACCACGCGGCCGCGAAGCCCAGGACGGCCAGGACGGCGACCGGGGCGTAGTTGAAGCTCTCCCAGGTGACCGGTGAGACCTGGGGCAGCATGAAGAGGACCGTGATCACGCCCACCCAGGCCACCGAGACGATGCCGACCGGACGCGACCAGCGGCCCAGGTGCCACGGCCCCCGCACGAAGTCGTCGCCCTTGCGCACCCGCAGCAGCGTCGGGATGACGTACGCGATGTACAGGCCGATGACGGCGATCGACGTCACCGCCGCGTACGCCGTCACATTGATCAGATACGGCAGGCCGAGGAGCAGCGCTCCGACCGCCGCCAGCCACACCGCTGCCACGGGCGTCCGGGTCCGCGGGCTCACCGTGTGCCACACGCGCGAGAAGGGCAGCGCGCCGTCGCGGGAAAAGGCGTAGATCATGCGGCTGTTGGCCGTCACCGAGGCCATCCCGCAGAACAGCTGCGCGCCGATGACGACCAGGAGCAGCAGCTTGCCCGCCGTGGCGCCCAGGGCGTCCAGCAGAATCTGGGCGGGCGGCGCGCCGGTGGGCGAGGCGAGCTCCTTGTCGTAGGACTGGATGGCGAAGGTGAAGCCCAGCAGCAGCACGAAGCCGGCTATCCAGGATGTCCAGATGGACTGGACGATGCCCTTCGGGCCGGCCGTCGACGCGTCGTGTGTCTCCTCCGTCATATGGGCGGAGGCGTCGTAGCCGGTGAAGGTGTACTGCGCCATCAGCAGGCCCAGGAGCACCACGTACACACCGCTGCCCCAGCCCGTGTTGTTCACGAACTTCGTGAACACGAAGGACGCGGACTGGTGGTGGTCCGGTACGAAGGCCAGCGCGCCGACGATGACGCCGACGCCGAGCACGTGCCACCACACGCTGATGTCGTTGAGGAGCGCGACGATCTTCACGCCGAAGGTGTTCAGGAGGCCGTGCAGCAGCAGGATCGCCGCGAAGAGCAGGACGGTACGGCCCGGTGTGACCTTGAAGTCGAACTGCAGGTTCAGATACGCGCCCAGGAAGGACGCGGCGCCGAAGTCGATGCCCGCGGTCACGGCCACCTGGCCCAGCACGTTGAACCAGCCCGTGAACCACGCCCAGGCGGCGGCCGAACGCGGGGGCGCCAGGCGGTGGGCCCAGAAGTACAGGCCCGCCGAGGTCGGGTACGCCGAACAGATCTCGGCCATCGACAGGCCGACGAACAAGGTCATCAGGCCTACGGCGACCCAGCCCCAGGTGATCACCGAGGGGCCGCCCGTGTTCATGCCGAACAGATAGAGGGTGAGACAGCCGGAGAGGACCGAGATGATCGTGAAGGAGACCGCGTAGTTGGAGAACGCCGACATGCGGCGGGCAAGGACCTGCGTGTAGCCGAGCTGGGCAAGCCGTTCTTCGTCGGACAACCCCGAGTCGGAGGGTCCCGACTTCCCGCTCGCTATGGCGTCATCTGTCATGCCCCCAGCGATTCCCTCGCCAGAGGCGTGACATGCATCACAGCATGGCCAAAAAATGCCCCTGCCGGCCTGCCCGGCGCCATCGGTCCGCACCCGCCCGCCGCAGGAACCATTGCCCCCGCCGCCGTTGTGCTGAAGGCGCCCCGCGCTGCCCCGTGCGACCAGCCCGTTCTTCCCGTCACCGGCGCTCTCGCCGACGCCGGTGACCGCCTGGTGCACCGCTTCCCGGCCGCCGCAGACCTTTGCGCGGGCCTCCGGCGTCCTGGACATCCGGCGGGACATGCGAAGGGCCCGTACGACCGAAGTCGTACGGGCCCTCGCTCAGTTCACCCGGTGTCAGCCGTTGCGCTTCCAGCGCGGCTTGTCCTCGCGGCGGCCGAAGGAGGAGGAGCCGCCTGTGGTGCCGCGGTGGTCGTCACGGCGGCCGTAGGGGCGCTCGTGGCCGCCGGAGCGGAAGCCCGGGCGGTCGCCCTGACGGTCCCGGTTGAAGGGACGGTCGCTGCCGCGGTGCCCACCGCGCTCGTCACGGCGCTCGAAGGAACGGCCGGCCGGACGGTCGTCGC
>NZ_JBSFHW010000041.1:41053-98335 GCF_053597275.1 Streptomyces sp. NPDC001492
GCGGCGGAACCCGCCACGGTCGTTGTCCCGACGCTCGAACCCACGCCCACCACGGTCGTCACGACGCTCGAAGGTACGGCCACCACGGTCGTCCCGGCGCTCGTCGCGGCGGAACCCGCCACGGTCGTTGTCCCGACGCTCGAACCCACGCCCACCACGGTCGTCACGACGCTCGAAGGTACGGCCACCACGGTCGTCCCGACGGTCGTCGCGGCGGAACCCGCCACGGTCGTTGTCCCGGCGCTCGAACCCACGGTCACGGTCGCGGTTGAACCCGCCCCGGTCGCCCCGGTCGTTGTCCCGGCGCTCGAAGGTACGGCCACCGCGGTCGTCCCGGCGGTCGTCCCGGCGGAAGCCGCCACGGTCGTTGTCCCGGCGCTCACGACGCTCGTACGACGACGGCGCCTGCGCCCGGTCCACGTCCTGCGCGGCGGGCTGCTCGGGCACCGACACCTCGGCCGCCTCGACGGCAGCCTCGGCCACCGCCGCCTGCGCCTCGGCCACCGCGGCCTCGGGGTCCTCGCCGCGCTCGCGGGCGACCCTCGCCACCAGGCGGTCGGCCTCCTCGCGCAGCTCGGTCGCGCGGCGCTGCGCCCGCTCCAGCTGCTTGGTGAGGTGCGCGACCTCACGCTCGGCCTGCTGGGCGGCGTTGCCCGCGGCCTCGGCCTGGACCTCGGTCATCGAGCGGGCGCCGGTGATCTCGGCGACCTCGGGCTCGAAGGCCGTACCGGAGTTGATGATGTGACGCCCGGCGTCGACGCCCGCGTCCTCCATCAGCCGGAAGATCTGGCGGCGCTGGTGCGGCAGCGACAGGGAGACGACCGTGCCGGTGCGGCCCGCGCGAGCGGTGCGGCCGGCGCGGTGCAGGTAGTCCTTGTGGTCACCGGCGGGGTCGACGTTCAGGACGAGGTCGATGCCGTCGACGTGGATGCCGCGGGCGGCGACGTCGGTGGCGACGAGCGCGTTGACGTAACCGTCCTTGAAGTCGGCCAGCGTGCGGGTGCGCGCGCCCTGGGTCATGCCGCCGTGCAGGGCGTCGGCCTTCACCCCGGCCTCGCGCAGCTGCTCGGCGATGCGGTCCGCGCCCAGCTGGGTGCGGACGAAGATGATGGTGCGGCCCTTGCGGGAGGCGATGGCCGCGGTGACCGGCGCCTTGTCCTTGGGCTTCACGATCAGGATGTGGTGCGACATGGTCGTGACGTTGCCCTGGGCGCTGTCGACCTCGTGCGTGACCGGCTCGCTCAGGTAGCGCTTGACCAGGGTGGAGATCTCGTTCTCCATCGTGGCCGAGAACAGCATCCGCTGGCCGCCGGCCGGGACCTGGTCGAGCAGCTCGGTGACCTCGGGCAGGAAGCCCAGGTCGGACATCTGGTCGGCCTCGTCGAGGACGGCGACCTCGACGTTCTCCAGGGAGCAGGCGCCGCGGTTGATGATGTCGCGCAGTCGGCCCGGGGTGGCGACGAGGATGTCGACGCCGCGCTCCAGGGCGTAGATCTGGTTGCCCATCGACGTACCGCCGCAGACGACCTTCATCTTGAGGCCGAGGACGTCGCCGTAGGGCTGGAGGGCGTCCGCGACCTGCATCGCGAGCTCACGGGTCGGGGTGAGGATGACGGCGCGCGGCTTGTGCTTCTCGGTGCGGCCGCCGGCGAGACGCGCCAGGGTCGGCAGACCGAAGGAGAGGGTCTTGCCGGAGCCGGTGCGGCCACGGCCGAGGATGTCCTTGCCGGCCAGGGCGTCCGGGATGGTCGCGGCCTGGATCGGGAAGGGGGTGGTCACGCCGTTCTGGGCGAGCTTGCGCACCACGCCCTCGGGGAGGCCGAGGTCCGCGAAGGTGACTTCGGCAGCGGCCTCGGTGACGTCCTCGGTGCCCTCGTTCTCGGGCACGACGACGTGATCAGTACTGGAAATGGACATGCGTAAGCGAAACCTTCCGGAGTCTCGTCGGCACGCGCCCGTCAACTCCGTGATTTCGCAATACGACCGCCTCTATGCGGTCAGCCACGGCAAGGGAGAGAACGCGCCACGCGGCGCTCTCTGCAATGGCGCCGGGCAATGGGATCAAACGATCTACCACCATACGCACCCTGCCCACCCCAAGGCAAACCGAGTCCCCGAGACGCTCGTCACGTCCCTAGGCGGGCGACCCCGCCGTCGGCGCCGGCTCCCGTTCCTCCAGCTGCGGCGAGGTCTCCTCGTGCGCCGACGAGGACGGCTCGGCGACCGTCGGCTCCGGTGAGGCGGGGGTCGGCTGCTCGGTCGGCGTCGGCTGCGGCTCGGCCGTGTGCGTCGGAGTCGGCGAGGCGACCGTCGGCGCGGGGACCCCGGGCTTCTCGCTCTTGCCGGGTTTGCCCGCCGGAGGCGCGGACCGGCCGTCCCCCGCGGACGGCGAGGCCGAGGGGGAGGCCGACTCCCCGTCCTTGCCCTTCTCCCGCTTGCCGCCCTTGTGCTTGCCGTCGGCGACGCCCGCACCGACGCCCCTGCCGGACAGGCCCGACCCGCCGTCGGGCGCCTCACCGCCCCGCTGCCCCGCGGAGTGCGACGGCTTCGCGCTGCCGCCTCCCCCGTCCTCGCCCACACTCATGCAGCCGGCGGCAGCGGCGACGGCCATGACCGTGGCGGCCAGACGGACGGGTACGTACAAGCGGCGCACGGGAAGCCACCTCCGAGGCGGGGAAAGGAGTCAACCTGCCCAACTCCCGCCGCCCACAAGAGGACACGCGCCCCGCTCACCCGTATCCCAGGGCGTGCAGCCGGGCGTCGTCGATCCCGAAGTGGTGCGCGATCTCGTGCACCACGGTCACCTCGGTCTCCGCGACGACGTCCTCCCGCGACGCGCACATCCTGAGCGTCGGCCCCCGGTAGATCGTGATGCGGTCCGGCAGCACCCCGGCGTACCACTCACCCCGGTCCGTCAGCGGAGTGCCCTCGTAGAGCCCGAGCAGCTCGGGATCGTCCGCCGGCGGCTCGTCCTCCACGAACACCGCGACGTTGTCCATCAGCCGCGTCAGCTCCGGCGGGATCCGGTCGAGCGCCTCGGCGACCAGTTCCTCGAACTCCTCGCGCGTCATCTCCAGCACAGGCCCATTGTCGGCCACGGCCCGTCCGTACGAGAGTCATGAACCCACCCGCATATCCATGCCCGCACTTGGGCATACGGGACCAATGGCCCGCGTCCCCGCCATCGCCGCCACCGTCCTGAACCGGGTGCGCAAGTCCCCGCGCACCCTCGCCCGCCACTACCGCGCCCGCCGTCCCCAGCCGACGCTCGAGCTGGTCCGGCAGCCGCACCCCTGGCCCCGCGCCCTGGGCCTGGCAGCCGTGGTCCTGCTCGGCGCCTGGCTGGGGCTGCTGATCGTCGGAAACGTACGGGTCCCGGTCGGCCCCATGGACACGACGATGACCCTGCGCCCCTCCCTCAGCGGCGGCACGAAGATCAATGTCTCGCCGCTCGGCGCCCTGCACCTGAACAGCCACCACGCGCCGCTCCGCCTGGACGTGAACGTCGACCAGCTCGACCCGGTCCGCGCCCAGGCCCTGGTGGACCACCCCGAACGCCTCACCGGCCTCCAGGACGAGGTCGCCCACGACGTCGAGCACGGCACCCTCGACGTGGCCCTGCGCTCCTGCGTCGCCGTCGTCTCGGGAGCCACGGCCCTGGGCCTCGCGGTCTACCGCCGCCCCCGCCGCGCCCTCGCCGCCGGCGGCACGGCCCTGGCCCTCCTCATGGCCTGCGGAGCCTCGGTGTACGCGACCTGGAACCCCGAGTCCGTCCTCGAACCGAAGTACTCGGGACTCCTCTCCTCCGCACCCTCGCTGGTCGGAAACGCCCGCAACATCGTCACCGAATTCGACGTCTACCAGAAGGAGCTGGCCCGCCTGGTGACCAATGTGACGAAGCTCTACGACGTCACGTCCACGCTCCCCGCCTACCAGCCGGACCCGACCACCGTCCGTGTCCTGCACGTCTCGGACATCCACCTCAACCCCGCGAGCTGGAAGATCATCGCGTCGCTGGTGGACCAGTACAAGGTCAACGTGATCGTCGACACGGGCGACACGATGGACCACGGCTCGGCGGCGGAGAACGGGTTCCTCGACCCGATCGCCGACCTGGGAGCGCCGTACGTCTGGGTCCGCGGCAACCACGACTCGGGCATCACGCAGCGCTATCTGCAGCGCATGAAGAACGTCCACGTACTGGACGGCGGACGGGCTCAGACGGTCGGGGGCCTGCGTTTCGCGGGCATGGGCGATCCGCAGTTCACCCCCGACCGCTCGAAGGTCCTCGGAGCCGCCCCGTCGGAGGAACTGGCCGGCGACCGTCTGGCGACCGCCCTGAGCGACCAGAGGAGCGCGGGGACCCCCGTCGACGTGGCCATGGTCCACGAGCCGTCGGCGGCCCGCGAGGTCGACGGCGAGGTGCCGCTGGTCCTGTGCGGCCACCTCCACCACGAGGGCGACGAGATCCTCCCGCGCGGCACCCGGCTGCGCATGGAGGGCTCGACGGGCGGCAGCGGCCTGCGCGCCCTGGAACACAAGTACCCGGCCCCGATCGAGGCCTCGATCCTCTACTTCGACCGCGACACCCGCCGCCTCCAGGCCTGGGACGCCATCAAACTGGGCGGTCTGGGCGAGACGACGGCGGAGGTCACCCGCCACCTGTCCCAGGAGAACAAGCCGGGAGCCGGCCCGACCTCACCGACCCCTGCCACCTCGGCCCCGTAAACCGTTTTGGCGATACCTCCCGCCATCCCATATGCTTCTCACGTCCCCGACGCGCCGCGAGGCGCCCAGGCGGGCCGATAGCCCTCATCGTCTAGCGGCCTAGGACGCCGCCCTTTCAAGGCGGTAGCACGGGTTCGAATCCCGTTGGGGGCACCGATTTTTCTGCGTGGTAGCAGGTCAGGGCGGATTTTCATCCGCCCTTTTCCTTTTTCCCGCTGCTGTCCCTAGCGCAGTGCCGACGACGTCTCGGCGGGTGCCGTGGCCAGGAACTGGGTCGCGGCCAGTTCCGCGTACAGCGGGTCGTCGGAGACGAGTTCCGCGTGGGTGCCCACCGCTCGGACCCGGCCCGCGTCCATCACCACGATGCGGTCGGCCATGGTCACCGTGGACAGGCGGTGCGCCACCACCAGGACCGTCACGTCCCGGGACACCTCGGCGACCACGTCACGCAGCGCCAGTTCGTTGACCGCGTCCAGCTGCGAGGTCGCCTCGTCGAGCAGCAGCAGCCGGGGCCTGCGCAGCAGCGCCCGGGCGATCGCCACCCGCTGCCGCTCCCCGCCGGACAGCTTCGAGCCGCGGTGGCCGACGAGGGTTTCCAGTCCCTCGGGCAGCCCCGCCACGAGAGGTTCGAGCCGTGCGCGGACGACGACCTCACGGAGCTCCTCCTCGGTTGCGTCCGGCGCCGCGAAGAGGAGGTTCTCGCGCAGGGTGCCCGACAGCACGGGTGCGTCCTGCTCCACATATCCGATGGCGGCGCGCAGTTCGGCGAGCGGCCACTCGCGCACGTCCCGGCCGTCCACGAGGACACGGCCACCGCTGACCTCGTAGAACCGCTCGATCAGGCCGAACACCGTGGTCTTGCCCGCCCCCGAGGGCCCCACGAAGGCCGTCATGCCGGGTCCGGGCACCTCGAAGGTCACGCCGTGGTGGACGTGGGGCAGATCGTCGCCGTAGCGGAAGGCCACGTCCTCGAAGGCCACCGTCGCGGGGGTCGTGCCCGGGCGGCCGGCCGGCTCCCGCTCGCCGTCGGCGCCCTCGGTGTTCTCGGTGTTCTCGGTGTTCTCGGTGTTCTCGGTGTTCTCGGTGTTCTCGGTGTCCTCGGTCTCCAGCAGCTCGGCCCGGGTGATGCGGGCGATCGCCGCGGCGCCGACCTGGTACTGCTGGACCGCCTCGACGAGCCTGCCGATCGGGTCGAACAGGTAGAAGAGGAACAGCAGAAAGGCCACCAGCGTGGAGACCGGGATCGCGCCCGAGGCGACCCGCGCCCCGCCGATGCCGAGCACCGCCAGGAACGAGACCTGCACCGAGAGACCGATCGAACTCCACGTCAGCGCCTGCCACTTGGCCGACTTCACGCCGTTGCGCCAGGCCTCACGGGCCGCCTCGTCGAGCACAGCCGTCTCGCGCGCCTCCGCGCCCGAGGCCTTGACGGTGCGATAGGCGCCGAAGGCCCGCTCCAGCGCGGTGGACATGACGCCGACCGCCTCCTGCGAGCGTTCCGTGGCCTGTGAGATCTTCGGCATGACCAGGGCCATGGCGATACCGACGAGCACGATGACGCCGAGCGTGACGCCGAGCAGTACCGGATCCATCACGCCCATCAGCACGATGGTCGCGAGGAAGGTCAGACCGCCGGTGAACGCGGAGACCACCGCCTGGGTCGTCACCGCCTTCAGCAGGGTGGTGTCCGAGGTGATCCGGGACATCAGGTCACCCGGCTGGGTGCGCTCCACCTCCGACAGGCGCAGCCGCAGCAGCCGCCCGACCAGGGTGCGCCGGGCCGCGAGCACGACGGACTCGGCGGTGCGCTCCAGCACGTAGGCGCCCATGGACTGCATCGCGGAGCCGAGCAGCACCAGTGCGGTGAGCAGGATCAGCATCCCGGCGATGGAGTCGTCGCCGCCGAGCCGGTCCACTAGCGCCTTGGCCGCCAGTGGCTGGAGGAGGCCGGACACCGAGCCCAGCAGCGTGAGAAGGCCGGCCAGGGCGATGGCGCCGCGGTGCGGCCGGAAGTACCGGTACAGCGCTCGCCGGGTCTCCCCCGCGGGAAGCCGCTCGGCCTTCGCCGCCTGCGCCGCCCGCCTCGCCTCTTCGTACTTCGCGTACTTGGCGTTCTTGGCGTCCTCGGCGTCGCCGCGCGCCGTGTTCTTCTCCGGTTTCGCTGTGGTCGTCACGACATCGAATGAAGCACTGAAAACAGCGGGGAGGGGGCTGATGAACAGATAACCGACAGATCCCTTTCCGCTTCGGGGAGTTGGGGACCCGGCCGGCCGTCAGGCGTGGTGACCGGCCACCTGTACGGCCTCCACCAGCTGCCGGAGGTGGTCGACACGGGTCGTGCCGGGGATGACGGCGACATGGGGGCCGAGGTTCAGCAGCCGGCCGAGGACGGGGCCCGGTCCCCCGCCGACGAGCCGGCCCTTGCCCAGCGGGCGGTAGGCGACGTAGGGGATGCCCAGGCTGCGACAGTGGTCCAGGGCCGGATCGTGGCTCTGCGCGGTGTTCATCGGGTTCTGGACCGCGGCGATCGGGGTGAGAGCGCGTGCCCCGTCGATCTCGTCGACCGTGACGCGGGACAGACCGATGCCGGCGATCTTCCCCTCGTCCCGCAGGTCGGCGAGGGTGCCCAGCTGGTCGGGGAGGGGCACTGCTGCGTCCAGCCGGTGCAGGTAGCACAGGGACAGGCGCTCGCACCCCAGTCGGCGCAGTGACGCCTCGACGGCATGGCGCAGGTATGCCGGACGGCCCAGTGGCTCGTACACGCCGGGGCCGGGACGGACCAGTCCGACCTTCGTGGCCACGATCAGTTCGTCCCCGTACGGGTGCAGGGCCCGGCGGATCAGCTCTTCGACGGTGTGGGGGCCGTACGCGTCGGCGGTGTCGATGTGCGTCACGCCGTGCTCGCCGACGGCCGTGCGCAGGAGCCGGACGGCCGCGGCGGGGTTCGGGGGCCCTCCCCAGTTGCCCGGACCGGTCAGCCCCATCGTGCCCAGGCCGAGGCGGGAGACGGTCCTGCCGGCCAGCACGAGCGATCCACCGGGCGGGCCGTGTCGTGGCGCGTCCTGGGAGATCATCCGGCCGTGTCGTCCCGTGCGTGGAAGAGGCCGAGGAGCAGTGCGGCGATCTCGTCCTGGGAGAGCTCGTCGGTGGTCAGAACGATCCAGGACGGGTCGTCGGCGATCCGCTCGATGCAGAACGCGTCGAGCGCCGCGAGGCCTTGCGGGTTGGCCCGCAGATAGGAGTTCAGCCCGTGGGCATCGCCCTTTCGCCGGCCGGCCCGGCGTTCCCGTTCGGCCGGGGAGCAGGTCAGGTACGCCTGGACGGTGAACCGCGGCGCGCAGGTGGCCACCCATGCGTCGCTGAGGTAGCCCTCGCCGGGGTTGAAGTACTGGTTGTTGCAGTACTGCGTGAACCAGTGCCGGTCCTGTACGAGGGCCGGGCCGGCCGCCCCCGCCGTGTAGACGGAGTCCGTGGCGAGTTCGCTGTCGATGACCATCTGGGCGGACTTCATGACGTTGAACGGGCGAAGCAGGTCCGGATCGGGAAAGGGGCGGCCGGCGCTCTTGCCGACGGACGACTTCGCCCGCGCCTGAAGGGTCTGCGTGCCGTCGGTGTCGCAGACGTAGCAGTGGCGCGAGTGGACCTCGGTGCCCCGGGCCCGCAGCAGTGTGGTGAGCCGGGCCGCCGTCGTCGTCTTGCCGGCGAAGTTGAGCCCTTCGAGGAGCACGCCCCTCAGCGTCGTCTGGCGCGAACTGTTCATCGTGCTCCTCGGACCTTCTCTCCTCGGGCTTTCCCGGCGGCTGCGACCAGGTCCCGGCGCAGCCGTCGCAGAACCCTGGCGTAACGGGCGTGTTCGACCCGCAGTGACGCGTGGGGGCCGGGCGTTCCCGGCGGTTGGTAGCCGCGGGCCGCGTGGCCGGCCACCAGGGCGCGGGCGCGCTCGGCGGCGGCCCCGCCCTCCTGCGTGGCACGGATGTAGGCGGCCACCGTGGCGGCCTGGTCGTCGAAGAGCCACCAGGCACCGCTGTCGGGCTGGATCATGCCGACGACGAAGAGGCCGTCGTGAACGGGGTGGAAGAGGTGCAGGGCCAGGTTCGGATACCGGCCGGAGCCCTTCAGGGGCAGGTCGTCGGGCGACAGGAAGGGCAGGGAGGCGTTGAAGCCCGTGGCGTGGACGATGACGTCGACCTTCTCCTCGGAGCCGTCCGTGAAGCGGACCCGGTCACCGCGGAGTTCCGCCACGTCGGGCTTGGACACGACGGACCCGTGGGCGACGTGGTGCACCAGTTCCGAGTTGAGGATGAGCCGACCGTCCATGATGCGCGCGGACGGCCGCGGCAGCCCGAATCTGGAGGGGTTGCCGAAGACGCACCAGATCGCGATCCGCCGGATCCACCGGTGGACGAAGCGCGGGGCCCGGGCGCGTACGAACCACTCCATGACCTCGTCCATCGGCCGCCCCAGGAAGTACTTGGGCAGGTAGTGGCAGCCCTGCCGGACCGAGTTCAGGGTGCGGGCGGCGACACGTGACGACTCCACCGCTATGTCGGTCCCGGAGTTTCCGGTTCCGACGATCAGCACGCGTTTGCCCTGGAGCACGGCGGGGGTCCGGTACTCGCTGGAGTGCAGGACCCGGCCGTCGAAGCGGCCGGGAAACCGGGCCGGCTTCGGGTCCCAGTGGTGTCCGGACGCGACGACGACACCCCGGTAGAGGCAGGTGCGGCCGTCCTCGAACGTCACCGACCAGGCCTCGCCCTCCCGCCTGACCCGGCTCACCGCGTGTCCGTGACGGATGTGCTCCGGCAGGCCGTTGGCGTGCGCGTAGTCGGTGAGATAGGCGAGCGCCTCACGGTGCCCCAGGAAGTCCTGCGCGGCCGCCGGCATCGGGAATCCACGGAAGGCGCTGAGCCGCTTGGAGGAGATCATGCAGGTGGACCGGTACACCACGCCGCCCGGTTCGCCGTAGCGCCAGATCCCGCCCAGGCCGGCCTGGCGCTCCACGATCTCGAAGGGCAGGCCCGCGTCGCGGAAGTTCTTCGCGGTGGCCAGGCCGGCGGGGCCGGCCCCGATGATGCACCAGCGGTCCGTGCGGTCGTCGTCGCCGCCCGGCCCGGTCAGCGGCGACCTCACCCCGTCGACCGCCGATCCGCCCCGGCCCCGGCCGCCACCGGCTCCGCGGGGCGGGCGCCCGGACGGGCGTCGAACCGCCGCACGACCGCGTCGGTCAGCTCCTGCGGCGAGAGCCGGTCGGACCGCAGCACCAGCCAGTGGGGACTGCCCTCGACGAGCCCGGCGGTGAACCGGTCGAGACCGGCGACTTCGTCGAGGTGCCGCCGCAGGAACGCGTTGAGCGGGTGCTTGGCACGGGCGCCGTCGCGTGTCGCGGCCCGACGGCGCCGGGTCTCGGCGTCGCAGGTCAGATAGACCTGCACGGTGAACCTCGGCACGCGGGAGGCGATCCATGCCTCGCTGAGATAGCCCTCGGCGGGCGTGAAGTACTGGTTGAAGGCGTACTGCGGAAGCCAGTAGCGGTCCTGTACGAGGATCTCGCCGGGGCCGGGTCCCAGCTCCCTGAACAGCTCGGTGTCCAGCACCAGTTGCGCCGAGCGCCGGCTGTTGAAACGGCGCCAGGTCCTCGGGTGGCGGAACTCGTGGTGCTCGGCGCCTTCGAAGACCGTCAGCGCCTCGTCCAGCAGCGACCGCACGAGCGGGTCCCCGGTCAGGGTTCCGTGCGAGGCGCGCACCGTCAGTCCGCGGCGCCGCAGGACGTCCGCGACGCCTCGTGCCAACGTGCTCTTGCCGCTGTACTCGTGACCCTCTATGAGAATGCCGGGCACGGGCGGTCTGTCCATGTCGTCTCGTCTTCTCCAGCGTGGATCTCGGATGGGTTCGTCCCGGACAGGGCCCCGCTCAGGCGCCCCGGGGGGACTCGCGCAGCTCACGGGCGAGGTCGCGGGCCGTTGCCGCCAGGACCTCGTGGTCGAGTGGGAACATCGGGCAGGGCGGCATGTCCGCGATGGCGAACCAGGCCGCGGGCTGTCCGACCTCCGGGGCCAGGGGTGCCGCGGGGTCGGCCACGAAGGCGTAGGCCAGCCCGTAGACCCGTTCGGGGCGCTCCCGGTTGCCGAGCACCGCCACCGGATCGGGCAGCAGCGGGCGCGGGTCGGTTCCGGTCTCCTCCGCCACCTCGCGGCGGGCGCCGTCCGGCGGTGACTCCCCCGCCTCCAGGCGTCCGCCCGGGCTCAGCCAGCCGAACCGGGGGTGGTCGACGAGAAGCGTCTGCCGGAAGTCGTGGGAGAAGACCCAGCCGGCGACGATCACGTCGCGGTCGGGTCCCGGACCGCCGCTCGCGGCACATGCCAGCAGGCCGCGGGCGCCGTACGGGTCACGCTGCGCGGACATGGCCGCGGCGGCCAGGTGCGGGACCACCTGGGGCAGTCGGATGTGGCGGCCCACGGTCACTCTCCTTGAGCGTGCGCGGCGGCCGCGCGGGCGGGGAAGAGCGGCGGGACGTCGCCGGCTCCGGTGTACCGCTCGCGCAGGTCGCGCAGCAGCTCGACGGTGCGCACCGGGGCCGTCCCGGCGGCCGTCTCGTCGGCGAGCATCAGTCCGGCCGTGCCCGACCTCAGCAGCTCGCTGACGTAGGCGAGTTCGGACCGGTGCGGCAGCCAGCCGGCGGACAGGCTGGTCAGCAGCTGGGTGCCGACGATGAGGGGACACCCCGCCTCGGCCGTGCCCGTACGTACGCTCTCGCAGAGGTCGAAGAACTCGAGCGGGCCGGAGTCGAGCAGCAGGTCCCCCCGGCCCAGCAGGACCGCGTCGGCGCACTCGGCGATCTCCCGCACGGCGGCCGCCCCGGCTCGCGTCTCCACCTTGGCGATCAACGGCGGGACGTCGTGGCCGGCGGCGGAGGCCGCCATGATGTCCCGGGCCTCGCGCACGTCGTCCGCCGACTCGACGAAGGAGATGATCACAGCGCTGAAGACCGATCCGGGGAGCGTCGCCAGCGCGGCCCGGTCCTTGTCGGTGAGCCCGGACGCCGGGACGCTCCCGCCCGGCAGGGCCACCCCCCGGCGTTTGCCGAGGAACCCGTCGGTCAGGGGGATGGTGACGCAGTGGTCCGCTTCGACCCGCTCCACCCGGAGGGCGTCCTCGCCGTCGCCGATGAGGATGACGTCCCCGGGGCCGACCCGCCCGGAGATGTCCGTTCCGGTGAGCCCGAGGACGGGCACCTCTCGGTGGACGTCGGAGGGCACGGGTGCGAAGTGCACCCGTACCCGCGAGATCCCCTTCAGGGAGAACTGGTCGTCGTTGGTGAAGCGGGTCTTGGCGCCCGGCAGGTCGAGCAGCAGGTCGGGGGCCCGGCCGAGGCCGGCGGCGACCGAGGACACGTCGGCCGCCAGCTCGGCCAGGGAGGCGACCGACGCCTTCGACGCCGGGAACCGGAAGGAGTCCGCCCCCGCTTTGACGACCTGTTCGAGGATCAGGCGGTCCTGGGTGGCGGGACCGAGGGTGACGACGATTCTGGACATGGGGCCTTCCTGCTCACTGGGGAATACGGCTCGGGAACAGCGGTGCCGGCGCGGCGCCCGACCCGTACCGCTCGATCAGGGCGGTGACGAGTTCGACGGTGCGCAGCGGCGCACTGCCCACCGTGGTCTCGGTCGCCAGCAGCAGACCGTCCACCTCCTTCTCGACCAGGTGCGAGAGGTAGGCCAGTTCGGACCGGTTGGGCAGCCAGCCGTCGGACAGGCTCGGGATGAGCTGGGTGCCGACGATGATCGGACGCCCGGCCTTCTGGGTCTCCTTCATGACCTTCTTGCCGAGGTCGTAGAAGTCCAGTTCGCCCGCGTCGAGCAGCAGGTCGCCGCGCCCCAGCAGCACACCGTCCGCCGCGCGCGCCACCTCGGCGGCCCGCTCGGCGCCGGCCCGGGTCTCGATCTTCGCGACGACCGCGGGGGCCGGACGGCCGTCGGCCGGTGCCTCTCCGACCAGGGAGCGCACCTCCTCCACCACGTCCGGGCCCTCGACGAAGGAGACGATGACCCCGGAGAAGACGCTGTCGGTGAGGCCCTTCAGCGCGGTGGTCTCGGCCTCGCCCAGCGCCTGGTACGCCTGGGGTTTGCCGTGCAGACTGATGCCCTTCTGCCGTCCCACGTCCCCTTCGGTGAGCGGGCGGGTCAGGCAGCCGTCGGCGGTGCAGGACTCGACGCGCAGCGCGTTCTCCCCGTCGCCCAGCACCAGGACGTCACCGGGCTCGATGTAGGGCGCGATCGCCATGCCGGTCGTGCCGATCTCCGGGACGGGCAGGTCCCGTCGGGCCGGTGCGGGACCGAACAGGACGCGCAGGCGTTCCACGCCGGCCAGCGGGAACCAGTCCTCGTTGGTCAGCCGGGTCTTGGCGCCCGGAAGGTCGAGGAGCAGGTCGAGGGGCCGGCCGAGGGCGGCCCCGGTCTCGGCCGCCCGCCTCGCCTGTGCGGCCAGTTCGTCCGCCGAGAACTTCGACGCCGAGAAACGCAGGGCCGACACTCCCCGGGCGACCGCGTCGTACAGGGTCTGCGGGGCGAGAAGGGCAGGGCCCATGGTGGCGATCAGACTCGTCATGTGTTCGTCCTTGCCGGGCCGTCAGTCGGCACGCGTGAAGAGTCGTCCCTCGGACCAGATGAGGCGGACACGGCCCCATTCCATGGCCGAACGGACGTCAGGGAAGAATCCGCAGCCCTTGAGGTTCGCGCTGGTGTTGCACAGCAGCGGGATTCCGCTCAGCTCGCGGTAGTGCGTGAGGAGCTCGTGGACGGCCTCGTTCTGGGAGCGGCTCACGGTCTGCAGGCGGGCGGTGCCGTCGAGGTGGCGCACCGCCGGGACGCGGTCCTTCCAGGAGTCGCGCACCGCGTGGTCGAACAGCATGTACGGGTCCGGGGTTCCCGGGGAGAAGATCTCAGGGGCGAACTCCTCCAGGCAGATCGGGGCGACGGGCCGGTAGAACTCGCGGTCCTTGACCTCGTTCAGCAGGTCCTTCATCTTCTCCGAGCCGGCGGGGGCGAGGATGCTGCGGTTGCCCAGCGCCCTCGGACCGATCTCGGCCCGTCCGTTGAGGAAGACCACCGGTTCGTCGTTCTCGTGCATCAGCCGGGCGAGGTCACGCAGGTCGCAGGTCTCCTCGCGCCAGCCGGGCAGCGGGGTGGAGTCCTTCAGGGCCGGACCCGAGTACACGTCCCAGTCGAGCGCGATCCGTTCGGTCCGGGTGAGCATGGCGGCGCAGGCGGTTCCGATGGCGCTGCCGGAGTCGTTGGGGAAGGGCGGCACCCACACGGTGTCGAAGACTCCGCTGTCCCGCAGGGCGCTGTTCCACTTGATGTTGAGTCCGCAGCCGCCGACGACGACGAGGTTGCGGTCGGGGAGGTCCGCCGCGGCGACCTTCTCCCGGACACCGTCGACCAGCCTCCGGCTCAGGGTGTGGTGGAGGGAGGCGAGCATGTCCGCCGGTTCCACTCCGGGCAGGGCCACGTTCTTCTTGATCCTCTTCAGGATCTCCACGCCGTTGCCCACCTGGTAGAACCGGTCGTCGTCCGGCCGGTCGCCCAGCACCTCGTGGAAGGCCGCGTCGATGGTCCGGTCGATGTGCTCGACGGCTTCCGGCCTGACCTCCCCCAGGGCGATGTAGGCCATGATCTTGCCCGCGAGACCGAGGATGTGCGGGTACTCGATCGGTTCGTCGAACGGCGGGAAGAGCTGTCCCAGTTGCAGGTAGGAGTCGCCGATCACCGGCATGAGCGGGCCGCAGCCGGTCACCCTCCGGCTCTGTCCGTCCACGTGGTAGAGGAAGGGGAACATCCAGCCGTCCCAGGCGAGGACGTAGGAACCCTGTCCCGCGCGGGCGAACGGACTGGCGCAGTAGCCGGACGCGACATGGCCGGCGTAGTGGGTGAAGCTCAGGTACGGCAGGTCCTGGACGGAGTTCGGGTAGGCGCGCAGCAGATCGTCGTCGAGCAGGCCGCGCCGGTAGGGGGCGAGGACCGCCTCGAACTCCTGGCCGTGCCATGACTGGATCTTGTGGGTCTTGTACCAGCCGTCCAGGACGAAGTGGTCGATGTCCTCGGGCCGGTAGCCGTGTTCTGCCAGCAGTTCGAAGACCGTGGAGAAGTCCTTGATCTTCGCGTAGCGCTGGTTGTTGCCGAGCTTCTCCATCTCCGTGGAGAAGACGAGGCGGCCGTCCTCCACGAGGGCGACGCCACCGTCGTGCGTCGTCTTGACGCCGCAGATCAGCATCGGTCGTCTCCTTCCGTTTCCTGGTCAGTCCTGCACACGGCGGGCTCGGAAGTCGATGACGAAACTCTCGACGTCCTCGTGGTCGCGGAGGATGTCCCGGGTGATCTCGATGCGTTCGGGAAACCGCGAGCGCACCCGCACCAGCGGCTGTTCGATGCGGTTGAGGCCGATGACCTTGTTGTCCGGTTCGATCTGGAAGATGAAGTCGTCGGCCCAGTCCAGGTGGGCGAAGAGCGGAATGTAACGCTCCATCCGTTCGACGGCCTCCTCGCGGCTGTAGCCGATGAACTCGATGGCGGGCATGGCGTCTCCTTGAGGGCGGTGCACAGGGCACACGACGGGGGGGAAGGGCAGGGGCGGCGCCCCGGCCCGGTTGCGGAATCCGGGATTCAGGCCACGGTGGCGGAGCGGGCGGACGGGTCCGAGAGCGACGGGCAGCGACGCAGGACTCCGGCGTGGATCCGGTCCGCCTCCCGCAGGGCGGCCCGGATCGTGTCGGCGCCGCCCGCCGCGCACGGGCCCAGCCTCAGCAGGCGCAGGACGCGTGCCGTGTCGTCCGCGCCGATGGTCTCCTGGTGCAGGCGGAGCAGCCGTGGATGCCAGTGGCGCCTCGGGTTGGTCTCACCGGCCGTGGCGAGCAGGGCGGCGAGGAGTTCGACCCCGCATTCGCTCAGCATCCACCCGGCGTCCTCGACGTCCTCGTTCTCGAGCAGGCTCTCGGCCTGACGGCGCCGGGCGGCGAAGCGCCGCAGGTGGATCGCGGCGACGTACAGATGCAGCTGATCGAGCCCCAGCCGCTCCCGCCAGACGCGGGCCTCCGAGGCGCCGGCCAGGACGTCCCCGCGGCGCAGGTCGTGCAGCAGCTTGCGGGTCCCGAGGTCGAGGTGGGGGAAGTGCGCCCGTACGGCGGGCACCCGCAGGGCCAGGGCGAGGTGATCGACGGTCTCGGCGATCGCGGACAGCTCCTGGCTGGTCCAGAAACCCAGCCTGACCGGGTCGCCGCCGGCGACGCTGTAGGTGCCCCACCGCATGGCGCCGACCGTGGCGGTGACGCCCCCGGGCGGCTGCCCCGGGCCGATGAGCAGCAACTGGGGCGGCGCCCAGGGGTCACGCCCGTCGAAGGCGGGACCGACCGCGAGCAGGACGTCCGAAGGACGGACGAGGGGCACGATGTGCCGGGCCAGCAGTTTCGGGTCATCGCTGCGCATGGCCGCTCCCCACCCGTGCCGCCTCGCGCCGCGCCGTGACGTCCGTACCGATGCCGAGCGCCCGCAGGGCGCGGGTGGCCGGTTCCGCGCGGAGCCGGGCGAGCCCGGCCGTGGCGAAGCCCAGGCTGAGGCGGAAGACGGATCGTCCCAAGGGCTCGTGCGGGGACCGCTCGAAGACCCACGGCCTGCCGACGTCGTCGGGCGTCCACGAGGCGAGGTGGGGCACAAGACTCTCCGGGACGAGGGAGAGTCCGCTCAGGCCGTAGCGCAACAGGGCCAGGCAGCCCAGCAGTTCGAGCCGGGCCCTCTCGTCCTCGGTGGGAGGACGGCCGAAGTAGCGCACCAGGAAGGCGCCGGCCGCCCTCGGTGGGAGGCCGAGCGAGTCGAGGGCCGTGGCCACGTCGAAAAGGGGATCGCCGAGGCCGACGTGATCGAAGTCGATCAGCCAGCCGCGCCGGCCGTCGAAGAGCATGTTGCCCGGATTGAGGTCGTTGTGGCACAGGGTCTGCGGCACGGCGAGGCCGCGCAGACCGCTGCGGAGCGCGTCGAACGCGCGCAGTGCCTCACCGAAGAGCGCGAGCGTGGGAAACCGTTCCGTGAGCCGCAGCACGGTCTCGTTGGCGGCCCGGCGCTTGTCTGCGTACAGCCGGCTGGGGTCGTCCCACGCGAGGGAGTGCAGCCGCGCCAGCAGGTCCGCCACGGACAACGCCTGCCACCGGGCGGCCGGGCGCACCGGGTGGCCGTCCACCCGGTCCATCACCAGGACGCCCGTCTCGGCGTCGGCGTGCCGGACGGCCGGGCCGATGCCCTGCTCGCCGAGCAGCCGGGCGGCCCGGAACTCGGTGCGGACGGCCTCGCGTTCGCAGGCGCCGGCGTCGATGAGCCGTACCACGTACCGGTCCGGGAGGTCCGGCCAGCTCAGGGCATGGGCCTGTGCCCACGCCGTGGGAGTTTCGGGGAAGGGTTCGACGAGGGGTGGCACGCCTGGGTTCAGGACGTGCCCGATCGCTGCCAGTCTGCGGTCCTGGGACACGGGTTTCCTTCGTTCGTGAGGCGCGGGAGGTCGGCTGCGGTTCAGACGAACGCGGCTCCTGGTTCGTCACCGAGGAGGAGCTGGCCGCTCCATTCGAGGATGCGGTGCTGCCCCACGACGTGCTGGCACGCCGTGGTGCTGTCGCGGACCGCCCGGTCCAGGGGCGTCCTCGAACGATGGGTGGCGTCGCCGCCCACCAGGTCGTAGAGCGTGTGGGCGATGGTGCGGGCGCTGCGGAAGGCGTGATACCGGGCCAGGGCGGCGTCGGCGCGCTCCTTCTGCGTCGGCCGGCCGCCGGCGACGAGGCGCTCCCACACGGCTTCGACGGTCGCGTGGACGGCGGAGCGTGCCACGGTGAGCCGCATCTCGCACTCGGCCAGGACGGCCTGGACGTGGCGGGACGACCGCCACGGCACGCCGGGTCCCTCGAATCGCCCGTCCACGAGGCCGTGGACGTGCCCGATGGCGGCGCGGGCCAGACCGAGCGGGACACCCGGCATCTTCCTGACGACGGTGTCCGGGCGCCGGTACATCGGTTCGTCACGGCGGGGCTCGTCGAAGGAGAAGGTGTGCTCGGCGGGGACGAAGAGCTGCTCGGCCCGGTAGTCGCAACTGCCCGTACCCGCGAGGCCGGTGGTGTGCCAGGTGTCCTCGACGGCATAGCGGTCGGAAGGCGCCAGCACGATCCTGGTGACCGGATTCCCGGCCTCGTCCAGCAGCGGTTCGCCGTCGCGGTGGACGGTGCAGCCACCGGCGATGACGTCCGCGTGGGTGCAACCGCTGCCGAACCGCCAGTGCCCGTCCACGAGGTAGCCGCCGGCCGTCTCGTGCGCCACTCCGGCCGGGGCGATCCACCCCGCGGTGACGAGGTCGAGGCGGGGGTAGAGTTCCGCGGCCGCACCGGGAGTCAGATGCCCGGCGTAGATGCCCGAGTCCATTCCGATCATGACGCACCATCCGACGGCGGCGTCGGCGGCCGACACCTCCTCGATGAGCGCGATCTGCTCCATCGACGTCAGCTGGGGCCCGCCCCACGCGGCGGGCATCGTCGCCCGGAAGACGCCGCATCGGCGAAGGTCCTCCACCAGGTCGCGGGGCAGCCGGCGGGCGTTCTCGATCTCCTCGGAGCGCGCGGTGATGCGCGGCGCCAGAGCCCGCACCCGGCGCAGGATCTCGTCGAAGCCGATCGTCTCGGCGTCCACGGCTGCTTCTGGTTCTGCGACTGCGACTGCGACTGCTCGGGGCAACGCCGGTCCGGTCATGTCCGTCCTCGAAGTCCTCACCTGCGCATCACCAACTGTGTGAGTACGGCCATCCGCAGGTACATGGAGTCCTTGACCTGTTCGAAGTACAGGCCGCCCGGCGTTCCGTCCACGTCCGGGTGCAGTTCGTCCTTGCGCGGCCCCGGGTGCAGGACCAGCGCCCTGGATCCGACGGCGCGCATCTTGGCGGCGGTGATCCGGTAGGGCTCCGGGGTCACGTAGACGTGTGAACTCAGCGCGGACGGCTGGGTCTCCAGGGACGGGACGTCGATCGGCATCATCTCGACGACGTCCGCCTCGGCGAGCAGCTCGGTGACGTCGGAGCGGAACTCGTACGGCGTGCCGGACTCCTCCAGGACCGCCGCGAGGTCGGCCGGCAGCGTGGTGTGGGTGACCGCGTCGAGGCCCGCCATGATCAGGGGTGCCGCGGGCGGGACCAGGAACAGCAGCCGCTTCACCGGAAGGCGCGCGAGCAGGTGCACCAGTGAGCGCAGCACCCTGGTGCCGGGGTCGCCGACCAGGGCGACCACGGCTCCGTCCAGACCGCCCAGACGGCGCGTCATGGTCCAGATGTCGCTGAGTGCCTGCGTGGGATGCTCGTTGGAGCCGTCGCCACCGTTGACGACGGGGCAGACGGCGGCCTGCGCGGCCCTGCGGGCTGCTCCGGTGACGTAGTGCCGCAGCACCAGGGCGTCGCTGAGCTCGGAGACGACCCTGGCCGTGTCCTCCAGGCTCTCGCCGATGTAGTCGACGGAACGCGAAGTGCTGGGGTCGGCGAATCCCGTCACGCGCGCGCCCAGGCGGAGTGCGGCCGCCTCGAAACCGAGCCGGGTACGTGTGCTGGGCTGGAAGAACAGGGTGGCGACGATCGCGCCGTCGAGGAGGGTCTGCGCGTGCTTCGGGGGCGTCTCGCGCAGCCGTGCGGCCTCGGCGAGCAGTTGCCTCACATGGGCGGTGGACAGGTCGGCGGTGGCGACGAGGTGACGGGGAAAGTCATCGGTGAGCTGCATAGCGTCCCCCGGATATCAGGTGGTGGGGGTCGAGGAGGTCCTTGAGCCGGGCGAGCAGCTCCTCCAACTCCGGTTCGTCGCGCAGCTTGGCAGCCGCGTCCGCGTGGTCGATGTCGAGGCGGTACGGCAGGAAACCGGCCCCCGCGAAACGGTCGTGCAGTGCGTCGAGGAGCGCCTGGGCCCGCCGTGAGGTGGCGGTGTCCCGGGGGAAGCGGATGGACACGACCATGTCGACCCAGCCCCCGGGCATCAGGTTGAAGGTGTGGCCGACGACCATCCCGCTGCCCAGTTGCAGGGCCGCCGTGGCCAGCAGCTCGGCCGCCCTGCCCAGCGCCGCGCCGTTCAGCGGGAGCACAGGGGTGAAGAACAGCCAGCCCGCCGTCCCGCGGAGTTCGGTCTCCCGGACGGGAACCCGGAAGATGTCCTCGACCATGGCGTCGTTGGCGGTCGGATCACCGGCGTAGGCACGCAGGGTGGCGTGTTCGGCGATCGTCGTCCCGTGGTCGCCGGGCCCGTGGACGCGGGGCGGTGCGAACACCCCGGCCCGGGCCGCCCGTTCGGTGAGCACGTCGACCGCCGCGTCGACCATGCGCGCGGCACCGCCGATGTGCACGTAGGCGAAGTAGCCGGCGTCGGACGTCCCGCCGTAGGCGGCGGCCGCCTGTGAGCTGAAGACCTTGATCACTCCGGACGCCAGCCGGTCCGCCCGCACCCCGGCCAGGAACCGGGCCGCAGCCGGGAGGGCGGTGGCGGCGAAGGCCAGCCGCACCACGCGGAAGGTCTCGGGGCGGGGCATCAGACGTACGGCCGCCGCGGTGACCACTCCCATGCCCGACTGGACGAACAGTTCCGCGAGGCCGGGACCGACCCGGTGGGCGTAGGGGGCCGGCGCGACCCGGGGTCCCGGCCAGCGGCCGACGTGCACCACCCTGCCGTCGGCCAGGACCACTTCGAGCCCCAGGACGTCCTCGGTGCGCTGCCGGTGCAGGCCGACACCGCGGTCCAGCGCGTTGCCGACGACGCTGGTGTGGGAGGACGAGGCGGTGACGTTGAGCAGGTAGGGGCTGCCCTGGAGCCGCTCGGCCAGCATGCCCTGGGTGACGCCGGGTTCGACGACCGCGATGCCGTTGTCCAGGTCGAGTTCCCGGATGGCCGCGAGGCCCCGCAGTTCCATCAGGACGGCACCGTCGTCGGCCGGCTGGTCCGCGCCGAAGCCCCAGTTGAGACCTGTGCTGCAGGGCTGCACCCGGACGGCGTCCGGCCCGCGGTCGCCCGCGGCGAGGCTGCGCAGCAGCGAGCGGACCTCGTCGACGGAGGTGGGTGAGAGGACGGCATGGGCACCTCGGTCGCGGAATGCTCCACTACCCGCCATTTTGTCCTGTCGCCGCGGGGTGACCACGCGGCACCGGTCCGGCCCGGCTGCCGACAGGCATCTCGCCAGAACCTCTTCGTCCAATCCGCGCTGAATTAATGAGGAGTGGACGCGCATGATCTCAGCGTCCATTACGAGGTATGGAAAGTGGCATGGGAACGTCCTTCTGTATTTCTTCAGCGAGTTCCGACCGCTCTCGAACATAGCGGCTGACAGGTGAATGCGGAACTGAATGTCCTGTCGACGGGACACCGGTGCACCCCCGGTCGGGGCAGGTTGCCTGCTCCCGCCGCCCGCTGCCACGCTGGGCCCGCGCCGAGAGCGCGACTATTTCCGGGGTCGTTCGCGCGGAAAGGCATGTGCGCGGAATGACGCCGACGCTGTTTTCAGATGCGCAGCACATCAACACGTTTCGACGTTTCGACGGGAGTGGCGCATGCGAAGTGACGGGAATTTCGACACGGACGTCCTGGTCGTGGGCGGCGGTCCGGCCGGCGGCGCCGCCGCGCTGGCGCTGGCCACCTACGGCGTGGACACGGTGGTCATCGGCAAGCACGGCTGGGTCGCCGACAGCCCCCGCGCCCACATCACGAATCAGCGGACCATGGAGGTGCTGCGGGACCTCGGCGTCGAGGAGGAGGCCCTGTCGGTGGGCACCCCGCAACACCTGATGGGGGAGAGCGTCTTCTGCACCAGCCTCGCCGGTGAGGAGATAGCCCGCATTCGCACCTGGGGCACGGAGGACGAGCGGCTGACGGAGTACGCGGCCGCAAGTCCCTGCCCGATGCTCGATCTGCCGCAGCCGTACCTGGAGCCCGTGCTGATCGGCAACGCCGCCCGGCGTGGCGCGAAGGTCCGCTTCGACACCGAGTTCCTCGGCCTGGAGCAGGACGCGGACGGCGTCACCGCGCTGCTGCGCGACCGGCTGCGGGGGGACGAGTTCACTCTGCGCGCCCGCTACCTGATCGGCGCGGACGGTGGCCGCAGCCGGGTCGCACAGCAGATCGGCCTCCCCTTCGTCGGCGAGGAGGGCAAGGGGGGCAGCATGAACATCGTCTTCGAGGCCGACCTCACCCGCTACGTACAGCACCGGCCCGGCGTCCTGTACTGGGTGGTCCGCCCCGGCGAGGGAATCGGCGGCATCGGCATGGGCGCCCTGCGCATGGTCCGGCCCTGGAGCAGGTGGATGGCGGTGTGGGGATACGACATCAACGGCCCGGAGCCGGTCCTCGACCACGCGGAGGCCGAGCGGGTCGTGACCGGGCTTCTCGGCGACCCGGACATCGACGTCCGGATCGAGTCGACCTCGCTGTGGACCGTCAACGACATGTATGCGAAGGCCTATTCGGCCGGCCGGGTCTTCTGCGCCGGTGACGCGGTGCACCGGCACCCGCCGTCCAACGGCCTCGGTTCGAACACCTCGGTCCAGGACTCCTACAACCTGGCGTGGAAACTGGCACTCGTCCTGCGCGGCCAGGCCGGTCCGGGGCTCCTGGAGACCTACAGCGACGAACGGGCCCCGGTCGGCGAGCAGGTCGTCACCCGTGCCAATCGCAGCACGGGCGAGTTCGTCCCGCTCTTCGAGGCGCTGGGTCTGGGTGACGGCCTGGTGTCCGGCGACGCCGCGGCCGGTGTGCGCCGCGGCCGGCTGCCGACCGCCGAGGGCGCCCGGCGCAGACGGGAACTGGCCGAGGCCATGCAGCTCAAGCACTACGAGTTCAGCGCGCACGGCGTGGAGATGAACCAGCGTTACGTCTCATCGGCGGTGGTGCCCGACGCGGGCCCCGCCGAGGAGTGGCGCCGCGACCGCGACCTGTACGCGCAGCCGTCCATCCGGCCGGGGGCCAAACTGCCCCACGCGTGGCTCGTCGACACCGCGGGGCATCGTCTCTCCACCCTGGACCTGGTCGGAGGCGGGGGTTTCACCGTGGTGACGGGACTGGCGGGCGGGGCCTGGGCCGAGGCCGCGCGGGTGTGCGCGGCTGAGTTCGGCATCCCGTTGAAGGTGGTCCGGATCGACGAGGACGGCGCCCGTGACGTCTACGGCTCCTGGCAGCGGGTGACCGACGGCCTCGACGAGCGCGGCTGTCTGCTGGTCCGGCCCGACTGCGTCATCGCCTGGCGCTGTTCGACTCCCGTGGACGACCCCGCCGAGGCGATCGCCGGGCTTCGCGAGACGCTCCGGACGGTGCTGCACCGATGACGTCGCCCGCGGCCCCGCGGTGGGAGGGCGGGGCCGGGAGGCAGGGCGTCACGGCCTGCGGCGCGCGATGGTCATCCCGTCGGCGATCGGCAGCATGACGACATCGACGCGGTCGTCCTTGGCGAGCCTGTCGTTGAAATCGACGATGGCGTCGTCGACCTCACTGGACGGATTGAGCACCCGCCCCTTGCGGAAGACGTTGTCGAATACCAGGAGACCGCCGGGCCGGGTACGGACGACGAGTTCACTGAAGTAGTCCCAGTACCCGGTCTTCTCCGCGTCCACGAAAGAGAAATCCACCTGAGCGGTATTCGGCAGGGAACGCAGCGTCTCGATCGCCGGTGCTATGCGCAGGTCGATGCGGTCCTCGACGCCGGCGGCCTGCCACGCCTCCCGGGCGAGGGGGGTCCAGGTGTCGTCGACGTCGCAGCACAGCAACCTGCCGCCCGGCCGCAGGCCACGGGCTATCGCGAGCGCCGACATACCGGTGAACGTGCCGACCTCGACCGCGTTGTGCGCGCCCAGCGTCTGCACCAGCAGGGTCAGGAACGGGCTCTGCTCGGGAGCGGTCTGCCAGTGGGCGACGTCCGCGAACTCCTTGGTCCGCTCGGCGAGGCGCTCCTGGACGGCGTCGGGTCCGGTGCTGTGCGCCATCATGTACGCGTGAAGCTCTGCCGGCATCAGAAGAGTGCTTTGCCTCATGACTGTGGGCCTCTCTCGAAATGATGTGGGCGTCGATTTCGGGCGTCGCGACAACACTGTCATGTCATATTCCGCGGGACCAGATCAAGAGTTCGACGGAAAAGCGGCCTCCTTGCCGAATGAATTGAATGTTAATCTCCTCGGCATGCTCAGACTCATAGAGCCCACCACACGTTTGAGGACCTCCTGGACCGAGGCCCGGCAGGAGTGGGGCCCGGACGCTCATCAGGACGGCAGCGGACTGCGGCTGGCGGGGCCGGATCTCGACACCGCGGCGGGCTTCGGGGAGTGGGTGGAGCGCCTGCGGGCGCAGTCGGACCGGTCTCTGCCCATGCCGGAGGGCAGCGTGCACGCGACGCACCTGTGGATCGTCGAGGACTCCACCTATCTGGGGGCGATCGACGTACGGCACTATCTGAACGCCTTCCTGCTGGAGGGCGGAGGCAACATCGGCTACAGCGTCCGCCCCTCGGCCCGCCGGCGAGGACACGCCACCTGGGCCCTGGGCGCCGTCCTCCCCGAGGCGCGCCGACTGGGCCTGGACCGGGTCCTGTTGACCTGCGACGACGGCAACACTGCCTCCGCCCGCACGATAGAGGCGAACGGAGGCGTCCTGGAGGACGTCCGCACCACCCCGATCGGGGTGAAACGGCGTTACTGGATCACGCTTTGAGCCCGTGTCCGGGCCGCCTCCTGTGACAGGTCCCGTCGCTCGCGGATTGAGCTCGTCAGAAGGATGACGGGCCCCACGAAGGCGCACGCGCACACGAGCCAGAGCGCCGGACGCAGTCCCGCGGTCGCCGCCACCAGGCCGCTGAGGGCCGCGCCCACCGGAGACGCCCCCCACGAGACGAAGCGGACGGTCGCCATCACCCGCCCCAGCAGCTCCGGCGGTGACTCCGTCTGACGGTGCGTCCGGGTCACGATGCTGCCGATCACGACACCGCCGTTGAAGCCGGCGTTGCCGACCACGAAGAAGAGGGCGCTGCCGAACCCCACCGTCAGCGGCATGGCCAGGGCCAGTACGGCGCCGGTCAGTGAGGCCAGGACCAGGACGCGCGCGGTGCCGAACCGGGCGGCGAGCCGGGCGGCGGCGAAGGAGCCCACCAGAGCGCCGACCCCGTCGGCGGCGATCAGCAGCCCCACCATGAAGGGCGTCAGGTGCGCCTCGCGGACCAGATAGGTGGGCGTCAGCGCCACCAGGGCGCCGCACACGAAGTTCGTGGCGGTCGCCCACCACATGCACGGCCTCAGCACGGGGTGCCGGACGACGAACTCCCACCCCTCGCGGATCTGCCGGCGAAACCCCGCCCGGGCGGGCGAGGGAGACGTGGGGCGCGGCAGCTCGGGCAGGGTGCGCAGGGTCAGAGCCGAGACGAGATAGCTCACGGCGTCGACGCACAGGGCCCCCACCGGCCCGGACAACTGGACCAGCAGACCCCCGAGCGAGGGGCCGCCCGTCTGGGTCACGGCGAGGGTGCCCGACAGCAGACCGTTGCGTGCGGTCAGGTCCTTCTTGTCGACGACGGCCGGCAGGAAGGTGGCGTTGCCGACGTCGAAGACGACCGTCGCGAGTCCGACGGTCAGGGCCGCCACGACGAGGTGCGCGTAGGTCAGGTGTCCCAGCCACCACGCGAGGGGGATGGAGGCGAGCGCGACAAGCCGTATGAGGTCGGTGGCCACCTGGAGCCCGCGCAGCGGATACCGCTGGACGATGACGCCCGCGGGAAGCCCGAGGATCAGCCATCCGACCTGACCGGCGGCTGCCAGCAGACCGACCTGGGCCACCGACGCGCCGAGAACGGTCACGGCCACCAGCGGCAGAGCGACCAGGGTGACGGCCGAGCCGACCCCGCTCACGGTCGTCGCTGTCCAGAAACGCCAGAACGACGAGAACGACGAGGACGACGAGGACGACGAGGACGACCGCGTCGTCCTCCCGGTGAGCGCAGCGGTCATGACCGCGTCCCTTCCCGTGGGTCGGTGTCCGGTTCCGCCTCACCCGCGAGCAGCCCCGCTGCCGTGAAGGCGTACCGCGTGCGGCTGTCGTCGAGGGCCCCGACCTCCGTGAAGTACCGGACGGCGGGTGCCGCCGACTGCGCGATGGAGAGCGTCAGTTCGTGCTCCGGCCAGGATTCGGTGACGACCTGGACGATCTCGTCGTCCGAGAGTCCGACGGCCGCGAGCCGGGTCGCCACCTGCGTGTGGTCGGGGGTGAGGAACGCCTGGATGATCGCCGGCACATGGGGTCCGACGGCGCGTCGCTCGCGGAGGGTCAGCGCCGGCCACAGATGCCGGAGCACCGAGCGGAAGTAGACGTGGTGGCGTCCCTCGTCCTCGGCGTGGTCACGGACCAGTTCGCGCACGGGACGGGGCAGCCTCTCGTCCCGCGGGAGCTCCGACAGGATGCCGGAGATCAGCGTCTCGCTGACGATCGAGAAGACCAGCGCCTCCAGCCCCGCGACCTCCGGGGGCAGTTGGGCGGCGATCTCGTCCAACCGCCGTACGAACGCCGGGACTCCGCCCCCTCCCCCGGGCACCCCGGTGACGCGTTCGAGCTCCTGGGTGAAGTCGTAGGAGAACTGCGCGTGCCACGCCTCGTCGGTGACGATCTTGAAGGCGTCGGCCTGCATCTGCCGCGGCAGGATGAGGCCGGAGGCGCCGCGGGCGATCTTCGCCGCCACCGGGATGACCGCGAGGTTCTCCAGTTCGGTGGTGAAGTCGAGGTAGTCGTACAGCCGTTGCAGCAGCAGCATCCGCACGGTGGCCGGCCCCCGCGCGACCACGAGGGGATGGGACACCACGGGATACAGCTCGGGCGGGAAGTAGAGGTCGGCCGGATCCACCGGACGGCGCTGCGGCTTGCGGCGCACGCCGGCCAGGTCGTCCCATCGGCCGAAGCGGCTGGCGTAGGTGCTCAGCACCGGTCTGGCCGCCGCCGTGCCCGGCACCAGCTGTTCGCGCGCCAGTCGCTGGTAGGTGCCGCCCGGCGCGGCCGGCAGCCGGGACACGCTCGCGCCCTCCGCCGGCAGGGCCGCGCGGCTCGCCCCGCTCATGACGCCCAGCCGAGCAGTCGCTGGCCGAGGAGCTCGTCCAGCTCGGGGCGGACCTCGTCCAGATCCGCTCCGGCGGCCTCCAGGGCGCCGCCGAGCGACGCCGAGTCCTCCAGTCGGCGCAGGACCCGCAGGACCGGCGAGTCGTCCTCGAAGACGTACTCGATCTGCCCCTCCCGGAGCAGGAACCAGGCGCCCGCGTCGTCGGTGAGCAGGGTGGCGTCACCGGCGAGCCTGAGGACACCGTCCCCTTCGAAGCCACGGACCGGGGCGAACAGTTCGCCGGCGTCCGCCACCGGGCCGCCCAGCGAGGACAGGACCGTGCCCGCCGAAAGGTCGCCGAGCCGGGGCGGTTTCGCCGCCATTTCGGCCAGCAGCCCCGTGTTGACGACCCGCAGCAGGATCTCGACCTGCGGGTTGTCCGTGTCGCCGTCGCCCAGGGCGTCGAGCCTGCGCCGTACGGCGTCCGCGTCGAGGAAGACGTCCGCGCCCGGGGCCGAGAGCGCGCGTTCCACGAGATGGCAGTCGTCCGCGCGCAGCAGGCGGACGAGCATGCGATAGGCGTGCCGGGTACCCGTGCCGTAGAAGAACGGTCCCTTGGGGCGCTGGGCGATCCTTTCGGGCATGCGCGAGGTCATGGCGTCGCGCAGGATGCGCTTGTCCCACAGCAGACGCGGCCGCAGCCGGTCCGGAACGGTCGCGACGAGCTCGACCAGCCGGTGGTCGAGGAAGGGCACCCGGGCCTCGATGCCGCTCCCGGCGGCCGTCCGGTCCTCGTGCCACACGTTGTACTGCTGCACCTTGCGGTACTCGGACTCGACATACGCCCGGTACACGTCCTCGCCCCGGCGGTCGCTGCCCCCCTCCAGCGCGGACAGCGCGATCAGCGACTCGCCGCCGGTCCACCAGCGGGCCAGTGCGGGATCGCGCTCCAGCCGCGTCTCGCGGTCGAGGTAGGCCAGGCCGTCCAGGAAGGACTGCCAGTCGCCCTCGCCGAGGACGTCGCGCGAGTACCCGCCGTTGAACTCGTCGCTGGCCGCGCCCAGCAGCATCCCGCGCAGCTCCGGCCGCTCCTGGCGCGCGAACCGGTGCAGCTCGTGCTTGTAATAGGCCTCGGGGCCGCACAGCGGTGTCTCGGTGAGCCACAGCAGCCGCAGCCATTCCTCGGGCGACGGCGCGTGGTCGCGTGGGAACACCACCTGGTGGTTGGGCACCCCGAGCTCGCGCGCGATCCACTGAGCGTTCTCGGCGTCGCCGTTGTCGTGGGTACCGCCGGTCAGGGCGGTGAAGGTGTGCAGGGTGTCGAGGCGCTCGGCGGCGAGCGCCAGGACCGCGCCGGAGTCGATCCCGCCGGAGAGGAACAGACCGAGTTCCGTGTCGGCGGTGGCACATTCCGCCACCGACGCCTCGAGCAGTTCACCGTAGCGGCCGATCAGGGCCTCGGCGTCGGCGTCCTCGTCCGGTTCGGTCGGCAGCTCCCAGTAGCGGTGCTCGGTGGTCCGGCCGTCGCGCAGGTCGATGCGCAGGACCGTGGCGGCCGGGACGCTCTCGACGCCCTCGAACCACGTGCACATGTCGGGCTCCGCGAAACGCGGCGAAGCCGGCAGCATCGCCACCGACAGGGAGCGCGCCCAGTCGAAGCCCCGGGGAGTGGCCGGGTCGGCGAACAGGCCCTTGATCTCCGACGACAGCACGATGCGCCGGCCGTCGCGCTGGTAGTAGAGGGGTTTGACACCGAATCGGTCCCGGGCGAGGATCAGTTGACCGTTGGTCCGGTCCCACAGAATGACACCGAACATGCCGCGCACGTCACGCAGGAAGTCCATTCCGCGCTGCCGGTAGAGGTGGAGCAGCACCTCGCAGTCCGATCCCGTGCGGAGACGGGCACCGCCCGGCAGGCCGGCGGCCAGTTCCCTGTGGTTGTACACCTCGCCGTTGGCGATGAGCACCAGGGAGCCGTCGTCACTGACCAGCGGCTGGCCACCGCCCGCCGGGTCCACGAGGGAAAGCCGGGTGAAAGCCATGCCGACGGGCCCGTCACGCATCAGCTCCCGGTCGTCGGGACCTCGGTGGTCCAGGATTTCCGCCATCTCATGGAGCACGGAGTCCGTCTCCGGCCCCAGCTCCCGGCCGTCGAGCCGGGCTACGCACGCAATGCCGCACATCGAATCTCCTCAGCCTGTCGGCGTGTTCGAGGAACGCCGAAAAACAAATGTGGGTGGGCGATCCCTCGAAGGGATCGCCCACCCACAGGTAGAATCAGGTGTTGCTCTTCAGGACCGAGCTCTGCTTGACGCTCTTCGCAGACGGCTTGATGTACTTCTTCATGGGGAACTCCTCCGCTTGGTGGGCCTTCCGGTGAGCACCGGTTGTGTTGATAAAACTAGTCACCCGACTTTTCGATCCGTTATCGATCGGACTTCGCCGACTGCGCCCCTCATTTACGAATCGGGAGAGGCCGAAAATGCAGCAGATCAGCACCGAGGAATGGCTTGAGCCACTGCGCCGGAGAGAATTGATACCGGAGGACTGCCTGGCGGCGGTGGTCGTGGGATCAGCCGCTCGGGGGTGGAACAACGCGCGCAGCGACAACGACGTGTACGTCATCACCACACGTGCATGGGACACCCCCACCAGCAGGCCGATCCCGATGCCCCTGGATCCGCCCGGCGTGCAGAGCGAGACGTTCCACGAGGACGGCCGGCGCTGGGAGGTGACGTACTGGCTCGACAGCCAGATCGACCAACTGCTCGCCAAGGTCTCCTGGGAGGCGTACGAGCGCGATCTGGCCGGAGAGGCACTGACGCCCCGCGAGGAGGTCTCGCTGGGACGCATGGCCAACTGTCTGACGCTGCTGGGTCAGCACTGGGTGGAGGGGTGCCGGAGGCGTCTCGCGGACTCCGCCTTCAAGTCCTTCCTGGTCGTCCGGTCGCTGAACCTCGCGGACGACGCCGTCGAGGACGCTCTGGGCCAGCTGGAGGACGGAAATCCGGAGAGCGCGACCATCTCCGCACGGCGGGCCTTCGGCCACGCCGTGGACGCGCTGCTCGAAAGCCACGGCGAGTTCGGCAGTCACATGCCCAAGTGGCGGCCCACCCGGCTGCGTGTGGTGGCGCCCGAGTTCCTCAGCTTCGAGCGGTACTGGTCCCTGGAGACCATGCGGAGCTACGACGCCGCCGACCCGAAACCCTGGATCAGGGAAGTCCTCGGCCTGTGCCAGGACATCTCCCTGCGAGTGGAGACGCCGTGACCGACGACGCCCCGCCCATCGCCCCTCGTGACGTGCCCCGCCGCGTGCTCGGCATCCGTGTCCGCCGTTCGGGCGAGGACCTGCTGCTCGGTTTCGCCGACCAGGCCCTGCTGCTCGACGGTTCCGCGGCACTCGTCTACGCGAACGCCGACGGCACCCGCAGCGTCGGTGACGTCGCGCGGGTGCTGGTGGATCAGTACGGCATCGACGAGGAGGAGGCCCTCGCCGACGTGACCGCGTTCCTGGCCGACCTGACCGCCCGGAACATCATCGAGTGGTAGCCGGACGGCACGGGCCGCCCGGCTGCCACGGCGCGGGTACGGGGTCTCAGGCCACGCTCGTCAGATGGCGGTGCCTGGGGTCCGGTTGGCCGACGGCGGGGACGGGCACGGGCGCCTGCCGGTCCGAGAGGTAGCGCAGCACGGCGAGCACCCGGCGGTTGTCGCTCGGGCTGCCGGGAATGTCGAGCTTGTCGAAGACCGACGCGACCCGTTTCTCTACGGTGCCCTGGGAGACGACGAGTTGCTCGGCTATGGCGCTGTTGGTGCGGCCCTGCGCCATCAGCGCCAGGACCTCGGACTCCCGCTCGCTGAGCACGTCGAGCCCTCCCCCGCGCCTGGCACGCCGCTCCTCGCGGCTCGTGCGGGTCGTACCCACCGCGAGCGCCCTGACCATACGGGGGTCGACGACCGTGCCGCCCTCCGCGATCCGGGTGAGCGTGTCCACCAACTCGTCGGAGTCCGTCATACGGTCCTGGAGCAGATACGCGAGACCCGCACCGTCACCCGCGAACAGCCGGGCGACGTGCTCGGGTTCGGGGGCCGCCGAGAAGAGCAGGACGCCGCATCCCGGCTGCCGGCGCCGCATGTCCAGGGCGGCGTCCACGCCCTCGTCGCTCCAGGTCGGCGCGAGGCGGACGTTGGTGATCAGCACGTCGGGGCGGTGCATGGCGACCAGCGCGGGCAGCACCCGGACGTCGTGGACGGCCGCGGCGAGTTTGTGGCCCTGGGCGCCGAGCACGTGTGCCAGCCCGGCCCTGAGGATCGCGGAGCCCTCGGCGATGACAAGACGCATGGCGGATCACTTCCTCTGCCCGGCATCCGGGCCGCGCCGCTCGAGGAGGTCCGCCATCTGGGCCAGGGTGGGGGTGCGGGCGAACTCGGCGACGGACAGGCGGCGCTCCAGCGCCACCACCAGCCGGGCCGCGGCCCGTGAGGTCCCGCCGATCTCGAAGAAGTTGTCGCCGCGTCGGATCCGCTCGACCGGAACGCCGAGCGCCTCGGCCCACAGGGCCGCCAGCTTCCGCTCGTATCCGTACTCCACGCCACCGGTCATGTGCGTCGCCTCCACTGGGAATGTCCTGTGGGCACGACGCTAGGGAACGGCTTTATCGAAGGAGTATCGGTGCGTCAGTCCACGCCCTCCAGAAGCCGCTGCAGCGCCCCCACCCGGCGGCCCAGTTCGGCCACCTCGGAGTGCAGCTCCCGCTGCCGCTGCGCGGCGGCACGCTCGGCGGCGCCGCGTTCCCGTGTCCAGTTCGTCGAGACCCAGACGAGCCCCGTGGCGAGCAGCGCCGTCGCGCTCAGCATCACCGCGCCGGCAACCATCGCGTCTGCCGTGGATTCCATTGTGCCGCCCTCCCTCTGGGCCCCGACGGCCCCTTCGAAATGTGCAGGATGCCAATGAAGTTACGCGGCTTCGGGCGGGCGCACCATGGAGGAAAACCTCCGTGTTCGGCGCGCTGCTTTCCTCCTGCATTCGGCTTCGCATTTCTGTTTCGGGCACGCCCGTGGGCCCCGGGGACGAATCCCAGGGGCTCACGGGTCCGGGTGCGCCGGTGATTACGCCGCGGCCGTGGCGCTCGCCATTCCGCGTTCCGCGCGTTCCTTGATGATGGCGTCGACTATTTCGCCGCTGCGCACGGCGATGTTCGACAGGAGCGACGACGTCAGACCGTGCGTGTGCTCGGTGCCGCCCTGGAGGTAGATGCCGCAGGACAGTTCCGGCGTGGTGACCAGCCGGTAGTCGCGGGTCACCCGGTGCCGGCCCGACTCGTCGCGCAGGCAGTAGCGGTCCAGGTCACCGAGCAGCTCCGTCGGGTCCAACGGGTCGTAGCCGGTGGCGAAGACGACCATGTCGACGCCGAGTTCCCGCTGGGCACCGTCCAGCCGGCGCAGCTGCATGCGTGCGGTGTGCCCGTCCCTCGTCACGGACGTCACCTTCGTCAGGTTGTGGAAGTGCATCCGCCTGGCGCCGGACACCTCCTCGTCGTAGGCGATCTGGTAGAGCTCCCCGATGTCGCTGTTGTCCACCACCCCGTAGTTGGTGTTGCGGTGGTAGCGCCAGAACGCCTCGCGGGTGACCTCCTCGCCGAAGTAGTAGTCGTCGACCGCCTCGGCGTCGAAGATCTGGTTGGCGAAGGGCGTGTCGTCCGCGACGGAGTAGCCGTACGACGGGAAGACCGCGTGCACCTGGGCGTGCGGCAGCCGCGCGTGGAGGAACTTGGTGATCTCCACCGCGCTCTGGCCGGCGCCGACCACGGCCACACTCTTCAGCTGCGCGGGGTTCGCCAGGCCGTACCGGGTCAGGAACTCCGAGCTGTGCCAGACCCGTTCGTCGCGCACGACGCCGTCGGGCATGCGCGGTCGCAGACCCGTCGAGACGACGATGTTGCGGGCGTTCACCGTGCGGGTGGTGCCGCGCACGGTGTCGCCTATCTCGAGCTCCAGGTGGTCGATGGCACCGGGCGCGGTGCCCGGCGGCCGCCGCACGGCGAGCACGGCCGAGTTGTAGGTGACCTGGTTGGTCAGATGCGACTCCGCCCATTCCAGGTACTGGTGGAATTCCTGGCGGGTCGGGAAGAAGTTCTTGCGGTTGACGAACTGCGCGAGCCGGCCCTGCGCGTGCAGGAACGAGACGAAACTGAACCGCGATGCCGGATTCCGGAAGGTGACCAGATCCTTCAGGAAGGAGATCTGCATGGTCGCCGACGGCAGCAGCATGTTCCGGTGCCAGCCGAACTTCGGCTGGCGTTCGAAGAAGGCGGAGGTGACCGGGTCGGTCAGCACATTGGCGTGATGCTCCTCCAGGGAGATGGCGAGCGACAGATTGGACGGGCCGAATCCGACGCCCACCACATCGTAGGTGTGACTTTCGCGAGTACTCATGGATGGTCTCCCGCTGGTGTTCCTGTGATTTGGACGGGACTCGGCGCCCCCGTCGCCGGGTGGAATCAGGCCTGGACCTGGTGGCGGATCTCCAACGTGCAGCACTTCACGCTGCCGCCCGCCTTGAGCAGTTCGGACAGATCGACCCCGATCGGCTCGAACCCGCGACTGCGCAGCTGCGCGGCGAGTCCGGTCGCCGTGTCGGGCAGGAACACGTGCAGCCCGTCGGAGACCGCGTTGAGCCCGAACGCCTCCGCGTCGGCCTCCTCCGCGACGACCGCGTCGGGGTAGAGCTCGCGCAGCGTGGCGAGGCTGTCCGCGGAGAAGGCCCCGGGGTAGTACATGACCTCGGTGTCGGAGAGCACGGCGAGCGCCGTGTCCAGGTGGTAGAAGCGCGGGTCGGTCAGGGTGAGCGTGACCACCTCGCAGCCGAGGGCCTCCCGCAGCTCGGCGTGGGCCCGCGGGTCGGTGCGGAACCCCGTGCCGGCCAGGATGGTGCGGCCCACCACCATGTAGTCGCCCTCGGCCTCGTTGACGTAGGTGGCGGTGTGGAGGTCGCGGTAGCCGCGGGAGGCGAACCACTCCCGGTGGGCCGCCGCCTCGGCGGCCCGTTCGGCATGGCGGAACCTGGCCACCAGCACGCGGTCGTCGACGACGGTCGCGCCGTTGGCGGAGAAGACCATGTCGGGCAGGCCCTCGACGGGCTCGATGAGGTCGACGGCGTGGCCGTACTCGAGGTACAGCCTTCTCAGGCCGTCCCACTGCTCGATCGCCAGGTCGGTGTCGACGGGCTTGGCGGCGTTCATCCAGGGGTTGATCTCGTACGTGACGTCGAAGTGGGTGGGACGGCACATGAGGTAGTGCCGACGGGTGGCCTGGCGTACGGCCGGCAGCGCGGTGGTGAGCAACGGAGGATCCCTCTCTGTCTGTGAAGCAGGCGGTCGGTGGACCGATGGACGGATGGACCGGTGGACGGATGGACCGGTCGCCCGGGTCAGGCGGCGGCGCGCTCGATGGGGCAGCTCATGCAGCGCGGGCCGCCGCGGCCCCGGCCGAGCTGGTCGCCCCTGATGCGCAGCACTTCGATGCCGTTCTCCTCGAGCATCCGGTTGCTGTTCTCGTTGACCTCGTAGGCGATGACGGTGCCGGGTGCGACGGCCAGGAGGTTGCAGCCGTCGTTCCACTGCTCGCGCTCGGCCGCACTGGTGTCCTGTTCGGTCTGCAGGACCCGCACCGAGGGCAGGCCGAGCGCGGCGGCGATCTCGGCGAAGAAGTCGTCGTTCTCGGTGACGGCGAGCCCCTGACGGGCCGCGGGCAGAAGCGTCCAGGACCTGAGCGCGCGGCGGTCGAGGCCGGTGAAGAGAGTGAAGGCGTCCCTGTCCACCATGGTCATCACGGTGTCCAGGTGCATGAAGGCGCGGGCCTTGGGCAGCTGTACGGCGATCACCCGCCGGGCGGAACCCGCGTCGAAGAGCCGGCGGGCCAGGATCTCCACGGCGGCCGGGGTGGTGCGCTCGCCCAGGCCGACCAGAACGGTGCCGTTGCCGATGACCTCCACGTCGCCGCCCTCGATCGCGGCCGGCGCCATGGCCTCGCCGTCGATCCAGCGCTTCGCGCCCTGGTCCGCGAACATCGGATGGAACCGGTAGATCGCCTCGTAGTTGACCGTCTCGCGCATGCGGCCGGCCTTGCGCATCGGGTTGACCGAGACGCCGTCGTACACCCAGCAGCTCGTGTCGCGGGTGAACAAGGAGTTGGGCAGCGGCGCAAGGACGAAGTCGCCGTCGGCCAGCAGATCGAGTCCCAGGGACCGGCCGCCGGTGCGACCCTCCCCCAGCGCCTCGGTCAGCTCGCGCTTGGTCAGTCCGCCGAGCAGGTGAGTGGCCAGGTCCTCCGGCCCCATCGCGGCGAGCAGCCGGCGGGTCGTCCCGGCCAGCGTGGCACCCAGATGGGGCTGCCGTTCGTCCAGGACGCGGTCGAGTACGAAGGCCACGGCCTCCTCGTGCTTGACCGTCTCGGCGAGCAGGCCGTGCAGGAGATGGACCGTCACTCCCCGGTCGCGGAAGAGCTGCTGGAAGAGTCGGTGCTCCTCCTGCGCACGGGAGATCCAGACGACGTCGTCGAAGAGCAGCGCGTCCTTGTTGCTCGGCGTCAGCCGCTCCAGGTCCAGTCCGGGCTCGTGCAGGATGACCTGTTTCAGCTCACCGACCTCAGAATTCACATGGAACATGCTCTCTCCTGACCTCGATCCGGGGCAGTGACCACTCGGCGAACGACGTTATTCGCGCGGGTTTCCCTTTCGTTATCGAACCTTTTTCAGCCAAAGCTCCCGGCCGGTTCCCGGCGCATCACGTTGGGCACCGTCGAACATCGGCCAGGCGTATATCGCAAGGCCGGTTCCGAATGACCCGCACGTGGGACGCCTCGGACAGCCGTTTGCCGAAGCCCGATCGATAACGCATCGAAAGAACGCGTGGCTAGTTTTCTCGGCATACCGAACAGGACACCCACCGAGAAACACATCCACGCCGAAGTCGAGAGGGCGGTACCCCGATGTTCGTTCCTCCGCTGTACCGCGAACCAGACGCCTCCTGGATGCTCGAACTGATCCGCCGCAATCCGCTGGCGATGATGGTGAGCAACGGCACGGAGGCCGAGGGCCCGTTCGCCACGCACCTGCCGGTGATTCCGGATCCGCGCACGACCGGCGAGCCGGCCGCGGGCCTGGCGGGCACCACGCTGCTCGGGCACATGAACAGGGCCAACCCGCACTGGGCCGCGCTCAGGGCCGGCGCCACCGTGCTGCTGACCTTCACCGGGCCGCACTCCTATGTGTCGCCGACGCTCTACGAGGTCTCGCCGGCCGCTCCGACCTGGAACTTCACCGCGGTGCACGCACGCGGCACCATCGAGAAGCTCGACGAGGGCATGCCGGACGAGGACACGTTGCGCGTGGTGACCTCCACCGTGCGGGCCTTCGAGGACCGGTTCGGCACGGGCTGGGACATGTCCGAGTCCATCGGTTACTTCCGCGAGATCATGCCGGCCGTCGGAGCCTTCCGGTTCACCGTCTCCAGTGCCGACGCGATGTTCAAGCTCAGCCAGGAGAAGACGCCCGACATCCGGGACCGGGTTGAGCTGTCCTTCCGTGAGAGCCCATGCGGCCACCGCCGTGCGACCGCCGAACTGATGGAGCAGTTGCCATGATTCCCGTTCATCTGGACCTGGCGGTCCGTGAATTGTCCCGGGTCACCGCCACATACCTTTCCATAGCCCTGCGCAAGGCAGTACGACGCATGTCGCGAACAGGAACTCCGCCGCCCCGGCGGCCGGTCACGACTTCCCTTCGCAATACGGGCTGACACACGATCGCAATTTCCAGGAGGAAAGCCATGACGGCTGGCCGGGCCAGAGCGTCCCAGGGCCCCAGGACGGGCGCGGCCATCACGGCCAGGGGACTGCGCAAGACGTACGGGGAACACCACGTGCTCGACGGGGTGGACCTGTCCATCCCCGAGGGCTCGGTGTTCTCGCTGCTCGGTCCGAACGGGGCGGGCAAGACCACCACCGTGAAGATCCTCTCCACCTTGACCGAGCCGGACTCCGGAGAGGTGACGGTCCTCGGGCACGACCTGGCCGCGGATCCCGACGGGGTAAGGGCGAGCATCGGGGTGACCGGGCAGTTCTCGGCGGTCGACCCGTTCCTGAACGCGGCGGAGAACCTGGCGCTGATGGGCCGCCTGTGGCACCTGGACCGCAAGGTCGCACGGGAGCGGTGCGAGCGGCTGCTCGAGCAGTTCGACCTGACCGGGGCCGGCCGGAAGCCGGTGGTCACCTTCTCCGGCGGTATGAAGCGACGCCTGGACCTGGCGATGACCCTGGTCGGCGCCCCCCGCGTGATCTTCCTGGACGAGCCCACCACCGGCCTCGACCCCCGGGTGCGCCGCACCATGTGGGACCTGATCCGCGACCTGGTCGCCGACGGCGTCACCATCTTCCTGACCACCCAGTACCTGGAGGAGGCCGACCAGCTCGCCGACCGGATCGCCGTCCTCAACGGCGGCCGCCTGGTCGCCCAGGGCACCCCCGAGGAGCTCAAGCGACGTATCCCCGGCGGCAGCATCGACCTGCGGTTCACCACCGAGCACAGCCTGGCCACCGCCGAGCGCGCCCTGGCCGGCCTCCCGCTCACCCGTGACGACGACGCCCTCACCCTGCGCCTGCCCAGCGACGGCAGCGCCGCCTCCGTGCAGCTCGTCCTGGGCCGCCTGGACGTGGCCACCGTGGACGAACTGGCCCTGAGGACCCCCGATCTGGACGACGTCTTCCTCGCCCTCACCGGCCGCGGCACGGCCGACGCCGACCCCAGCCCCGCCGACCGGAAGAAGGTCCCGGCATGAGCACCGCCAGCCACGCGGTCGCCGACTCCGTCACCCTCCTGCGCCGCAACATCAGGAACCAGCTGCGGTACCCGACCACCACGCTCTCCGTCATCGGCATCCCGGTGCTGTTCCTGCTGCTGTTCGTCGAGGTGTTCGGCAACGTCCTGGGCAAGGGCGTTGCCGCCCTGCCGAGCGGCAACGACGACTACGTCAACTACGTGCTGCCCGGTCTGATCGTCATGACCGCCGCCACCGGCATGATCGGCACCGCCGTCTCCACCAGCATCGACATGACCGAGGGCATCATCGCCCGGTTCAAGACGATGGCCATCTTCCGTCCGGCCATCCTCATCGCCCGCGCCACCTCGAGCGTCGTCCAGACCCTGGCCTCCATGGCCGCCGTCCTCGCCGTCGGCTGCCTCATGGGCTTCCGTTCGAACGCCACCCCGCTCGAATGGCTCGCCGTCCTCGGGCTGCTCACCGCCCTGAGTTTCTCCCTGACCTGGCTCGGCGTCGGTGTCGGTCTGGCCGCCAAGACCCTCGACGCCGCCTCCAACGCGCCCTTCCCGCTGATCCTGCTCCCCTTCGTGGGCTCCGGCATCGTCCCCACCGACACCATGCCGGCCGGCCTGCGTCACTTCGCCGAGTACCAGCCCTTCACGCCCGTGATCGAGACCCTCCGCGGCCTGCTGTTCGGCACCGCGATCGGCAACAGCGGGTACGTCGCCGCCGCCTGGTGCGCCGGCGTCACCGTCCTCGGCTTCAGCTGGTCCCTCAAGCACTTCAACAAGGACCGCACCCACTGAAGCTCCCGCGAGGACACCCCCACCCCGGCATCCGGATCGCTACCGCCCCCCACAGACCCAAGCACCGTGCACTCCCATTCTTCGAGGCATGAGCACGAGATGAGGTAATGCGATGACACGGCAGTCAGTTGCTGCCCAGGCACCCACGACGCCGCGGGGCGGCCTGACCCGGACCGGCGAGCAGGCAGAGCTGCTCCGGGTCGGCATGGTCTCCCTGCATCACACAGATCCCGAGCTCGCCGGGCTCCTCGACGCCGAGGTCACCCAGCAGAACTCGACGCTCGCCATGATCGCGTCGGCGAGCATCGCGGATCCGTCCGTTCTCGCCGTCGGCGGATCCGCACTCTCCAACGTGACCGCCGAGGGCTATCCGGGCGCCCGGTACCATCCGGGGGCCCAGCAGTTCGACGCGGTCGAGAACCTGGCGGTGGAACGGGCCAAGCGGCTGTTCGGCGCACGGTACGCCAACGTGCAGCCGCACTCCTGCTCCTCGGCCAACCTGGCGGTCCTCGCGGCGCTGATGCGCCCGGGTGACACCCTGCTCGGCCTCGACCTGGACGCCGGCGGCCACCTCACCCACGGCTCTCCGGCCTCGGTGACCGGACGCCACTACCACTCGGTCTCCTACGGCCTGGACGAGAGCGGCCGCATCGACTACGCGCGGCTGACAGATCTGGTCCTGGAGCACCGGCCGCGGGTGCTGATCGCGGGAGCCAGCGCCTACCCCCGTCTGATCGACTTCGCCCGGTTCCGGGCCATCGCCGACATCGCCGGGGCGTATCTGCTCGCAGACATCTCGCACATCGCCGGCCTGGTGGCGGCGGGCCGGCACCCCAGCCCGGTGGACGTCGCGCACATCACCACCACCAGCACGTACAAGCAACTGGGCGGCCCCCGCGGCGGGTTGATCCTCAGCGGACGCGAGTACAAGACGCCAGGACCCGACGGCCGCACCCCGCTGCACCGGCTCATGCAGCGCGCGGTCTTCCCGCAGTCCCAGGGCACGCCCAGCCCGGCGTCCATCGCCGCCAAGGCCCGCGCCTTCGCCGCGGCCGCGGACCCCGCCTTCCAGGAGACGGCGCGGCTGATCGTGCACAACGCCCGTGCCCTGGCCCGGGAACTCTCCGTCCTCGGCCACCGGATCCTGACCGGCGGCACCGACAACCACATGGTCCTCATCGACGTCACGGACTTCGGCCTGAGCGGTGTGGTCGCCGAGCGCGCCCTCGAGGAGTGCGGCATCCTCGCCAACCGCAACCGCATCCCCGGCGACACCAAGCCGCCCCTGGTCACCAGCGGTCTGCGGCTGGGCACCAACATCCTGGCGCAGCGCGGGATGGACCCCGGCCAGATGCGCGTCTGCGCCCAGCTGCTGCACACCGTCCTCGCCGGAACCACCGCGCTGTCGGACACCGAGTACCGGATCGACCCGGCGCTGGTCGCCCAGGTCCGTGCGGAGGTCCAGTGGCTGTGCTCCCGTCATCCCCTGCCCATCGACACCGCCGGCCGTGCCCCGGTTTCCCTGATCGGAGTCGGAACATGACCGACCACCACCCTGCCTCCGAGGCCCGGCCCGCGCCGGGCACACCGCCCTGGCCCCCGGCGCTCGTGCCGACGGACCGGCCGCGCCGCCCCGGCACGGCTCCCCGGTGCTCGGCCGTGGAGAGCACCGACCTGGACTCCCGGTCTGTGCGCGAGCCCGTCCTGGCCGCCGCCTTCGCGGCGGTGCTCCACCGCTACACCGGCCAGGACCGGATCGCCCTCGCCACCACGAGCGGCGAGTTCCGCTTCCAGATCACCGGCGAGTCGACGCTGCGGGACCTGGCCGCGCACAGCACCGTCGCGGACGCGACCGGAGAGTGCCCCGCCGGCTTCACGGCCGGGGCGACCCGGGCCCCGGACGGCGACCGCTTCGAGCTCCACCTGGTCGTGCACGACCGGAAGGCGGAACTCCACTACGACCCCGAGCTGTTCGAGCGCTCCACCGCGCTGCGGCTGCTCGGCCACTACCGCACGCTGCTCGTGGACGGACTGCGCCACCCCGAGCACGTCGTGGGCCGGCTGCGACTGCTCACCGACGAGGAGCTGCACCTGACCCTCGTGGAGTGGAACCGCACCGAGACCGAGCTGCCGAGCCAGGGCTGCCTGCACGAGGCCTTCGAGTCCCGCGCGGACGCCGCACCCGACGCGGTCGCCGTCGTCGAGGGGGCCACGAAACTGACCTACAGTCAGGTGAATGAGGCGGCCAACCGCCTCGCCCACCACCTGCGTTCCCTGGGCGTGGGCCCGGACGCGCGGGTCGGACTGTGCCTGGACCGTTCGGCGCAGCTGCTGATCGCGGAGCTGGCCGTGCTCAAGGCGGGCGGCGCCTATGTGCCCCTGGACCCGGACTACCCGGCGCAGCGCATCGCGGCCATGGTGGCGGGCACCTCCTGCACCGTCATGATCAGCCGCACGGAGCTGGCCGCGAACCTGCCCACCAGCGGCGAACAGGGGCCGCCGCTGATCCTGCTCGACCGCGACGCCGACACCCTGGCCCTTGAGCCCGCGCACAACCCGGGCCGCGTCGCCTCGCCCGACCACCTGTGCTACATCATCCACACCTCGGGTTCGACGGGTGCGCCCAAGCCGATCGCGCTGCGCCACCGGGGCGTCCTGAACAACATCGCCGACCTCAACACCCGCTACGGCGTGGGCCCGGGGGACTCGGTGCTCGCACTGTCCTCGCCCAGCTTCGACATGTCGGTCTACGAGTTCCTGGGCCTGACCATCGCCGGCGGCACCGTGGTCGTGCCCGACGCCGCCCGCGCGAAGGACCCCGAGCACTGGGCCCGCCTCCTCGTCGCCGAGAACGTCACGGTGTGGAACTCGGCCCCGGCGCTGCTGAACCTGCTCGCCGACCACCTGGAGCAGACCGGCGCCGAGCCGCTGCCGCAGCTGCGCCTGGCGCTGCTCGGCGGCGACTGGGTCCCGGTCACGCTGCCCGACCGAATCCAGGCCCTCGCGCCCGGACTGCGGTTCGTCGTGATGGGCGGGGCCACCGAGTCCTCCATCCACTCGACTCTCTACGAGGTGGAGAAGACCGACCCGCAGTGGACGAGCATCCCGTACGGCCGCCCCATGGCGAACCAGCGCACGTACATCCTCGACGACAACCTGCAGCCGGTACCGCAGGGGGTGCCCGGGGAGCTGTACCTGGCGGGCACGGGTCTGGCCCGCGGCTATCTGGACCAGCCGCAGCGCACCGCCGAGCGGTTCCTCGACTGGTCGTACGGGGACGTGGTGGCGGACGAGCGCCTGTACCGCACCGGCGACCTCGCACGATTCGGCCCCGACGGCCTGATCGAGCTGATCGGCCGCAAGGACTTCCAGGTCAAGATCCACGGCCTGCGCGTCGAACTCGGCGAGATCGAGGCCGTGTTGCGCTCCCACCCGGACGTACGGCAGTGCGTGGTCGTCGCCCGCTCCGACCGCCTGATCGCCTATGTGGTGGCCGAGACCGCCGTCGGCACCGAGCCGCTGCTGGCCCTCGCGGCCGACCGGCTGCCCGCGTACATGGTGCCCGCCGCCGTCATGTTCCTCGACAGGCTGCCGCTCACCCCGAACGGCAAGCTGGACCGTCTGCACCTGCCCGAGCCGACCTTCGCCTCCGCCCCCTACCGGGCACCGTCCTCACCGTGGGAGGAGATCCTGGCCGGCGCCTTCGCCGAGGTGCTCGGCGTGCGGCGGACCGGCGTCGACGACGACTTCCTGCGCGAGGGCGGCGACAGCACCAAGGCGATCAAGGTCGCCACCCGGGCGCGCGCCCGGGGCCTGGAGGTCACCCCGCGGCAGATCCTGCAGTGCCGCACCGTGGCCGCGCTCGCCCGGGTCGCGACGCGCAGGGACCACAGCGCGGACACCGCGCCCTCCGCTCCGCTGACGGACGCCGGCTCCGCACGGTTCAGGGAGTTCCAGGAGCGCTACCCGACGCTCTCGGACGTGTGGCCGCTGACCTCCCTGCAGTCCGGGATCCTCTTCGAGTCGACACTGAGCGCCGAAGGCTACGACGCCTACCAGATGCAGACGGTGATCCGCCTGGCCGGCGAGGTCGACGCGGCCCGGATGCGCGCGGCCGGGCAGGCCCTGCTCGACCGTTACGCCAATCTGCGCGTGGCCTTCGTCGAGGACGCCGACGACAACCTGCTGCAGCTCGTCGTCGACGACGTCGAACTGCCCTGGCAGGAGATCGACTTGAGCACGCTCTCCGAAACCGGGCGCGACGAGGCGCGCCGGCGGTTCCTCGCCGAGGACTACGCCACGCACTTCGACCTCACCCGCCCGCCACTGCTGCGCCTGACCCTGCTGCGGTGCGGACAGGGCCACCACGAGCTGGTCCTGACCACCCATCACGTACTGGTCGACGGCTGGTCCGAACCGATCCTGCTGCAGGACCTGCTGCGCCTGTACGCCTCCGGGGGCGACGCCCGCGGACTGCCCCCGGTCCGCGACTTCCGCGACTTCCTGTCCTGGCTGTCACGGCAGGACCGCGACGGCGCGGCGAAGGCGTGGAAGGAGGAACTCGCCGGGGTCGAGGAGCCGACACTCCTCGCGGCGCGCGCACCACGCGGCGAGGTCTTGGGCGCCGCCGAGGAACGCGTCAGCCTGTCCGAGGACGAGACGCGCCGGCTGCTGCGGCGCGCCGCGGAGCTGGGCGTCACGGTGAACACGCTGGTGCAGGGCGCCTGGGCGGTGCTGCTCGGCGCGCTCACCGGACGCCCGGACGTGGTGTTCGGCGCGACCGTCTCCGGCCGTCCGGCGACCCTGCCCGGCGTGGAGTCGATGGTGGGGCTGTTCATCAACACCCTCCCGGTACGGGTCCGCCTCACGCCCGGCGACAGCCTCGCCGAGCTGCTGACCCGCCTGCAGGAACGGCAGTTCGAGCTGCTGGACCACCACCACTACGGGCTCGCCGAGATCCACCAGGACCTGGGTGTGGACGCCCTGTTCGACACGCTGGTGGCGTTCCAGTCGTACCCGGTGGACCGCGTCGGTCTCGCCGACGCCGGCACCGCGGCGGGCATCGAGGTCACCGGGATGCACGCCGAGGGCGCCGCCAACTACCCGCTGGCACTGATCGTCCACACCGACGGCGAGTTGTCCCTGACCCTCCAGTACCACCGCAACGTCCTCACCGCCGACGCCGTGCGGACCATCGCCGCCCGGCTGCAGGCGGTGCTGCGCCAGCTGACGGACGACCCCGCGCGGACCGTCGGCACGGTCGACGTGCTGATCGCCCCCGAGCGTGAGCGGACCGCCGTCCGCCGGACGGCCGCCGCCCTGTCCGTGCTGGTCGAACGGCAGGCCGCCGCGACACCGGACGCGGAGGCGGTGTGCGCGGACGGGGTGTCCCTGACCTACCGGGAGCTCAACACCTGGGCCAACCGTCTCGCGCACCGGCTCATCCGGCGGGGCGTCGGCCCCGAGACCGTGGTCGCCCTCGCCCTGCCGCGCTCGGTCCAGCTGGCGGTCGCACTGCTGGGGGCCCTGAAGTCCGGGGCCGCGTTCGTCCTGGCCGAGCCGGGCGGGGCCGTCCCCGCCGAGACGGCCGAGGTCGTCACACAGGCCGACGTCGACACGCTCGGCGCCCGGCCCGCCGCGCCGGCGGACGAGGCCGACCCGGCCGACGAGGACCGCGCCGAGCCGCTGGCCCCGCTCCACCTCGCCTGGCTGCGCCGTCCGGCGCGCGGCGACGGCCCGCTCGTGGCGGTCGGCCACCACGCGCTGGCCCACGCGGCGCTGCGGTTCGCGGCCGAGGCGGATCTGTCCGGCGGGACGCGGCTGCTCGCGGCGTCGCCGCACGACGACGCGATGGCCTTGGAGGTCCTCGGCGCGCTGTGCTCCGGCGCCTCGGTCAGGATCCCGACCGACCTCGGCTCCCTGGGACAGGACTGGGGCTGGACCGGTGACGTGATCAGCTCCGTCGCTCCGTTCTTCGCCCAGGTGCTGGACCGGTCCCCGGGCGTGATCTACGTCGGCAGGGTCGTCCTCACCGGGGACACGCTGCCCGGCTCGTTCGTACGACGGCTGCGCGAGGCGATACCGGGCGTGCAGGTGGTCGGCACCCACGGCCCGGCCGAGGCGGCGCACGCCATGGCGTTCACCGCACCGCGGGAGACGGACGCGACCTGTGTGCGCCGACCGCTCGGCTCCCCGCTCGGGGGTGTGCGGGTCCGCGTGCTGGACTCGGCGCTGCGGCCCGTACCGACCGGCGTCACGGGCGAGTTGTACGTCGCGGGCGAGGTGGCGCGCGGCTACCACGGCCGGGCCGGCCTGACGGCCGAGCGGTTCGTGGCCGACCCCTGCGGCCCGTTCGGCGGCCGGCTGTACCGCACCGGGGACCTGGTGCGCTGGTGCGCGGACGGAACGCTCGAGTACGTCGACCCGCAATCCCGTCTGCCGCGGGTGCGCGGGCGCCGGGTGGACCCCGGCGAGGTCGCGGCCGTGCTGGCGGCCCACCCGGGCGTCTCCCGGGCGACGGCGGTCGTGCGCGAGGTCGACGGCGAGGCCGCACTGACCGCCTACGTCGTGCCGGCGCGCGGCGGCGACGTACAGTCCGCGGAGCTGGCCGAGTTCACCGCGCAGCACCTGCCCGACCACCTGGTCCCGGCCGTGTTCGCCGCGCTCGACGAGCTGCCGCTCGCGGCGGACGGCACCGTCGACCGGGACGCGCTGCCCGAACCGGACGCCGGCCCGTCCCACGACGGCCGCCGCGGTGCGCGCACCGCACAGGAGCAGGCCGTCTGCGACCTGATCGCGGACGTACTCGGCGTCGACGAGGTCGGCATCGACGACAACCTCTTCGCCCTGGGCTGCAACTCGCTCAAGGCCACCCGCATCCTCGGCCGGATGCGCCGGACGCTGGGCCTGGAGACCACGATCCGCCGGCTGTTCCAGCACCCGACCGTCGCCGCACTGTCCGAGCACCTCACCCCCGTGGCCGCGGGCAAACGTCCCGCTCTCGGCCGTCAGATCCGCACCGAGTTGAAGGAGCAGGTACCCCTCATGCGCAAGCAGGCGAAAGAACAGGCCAAGGACATCAAGGCGCAGCTCAAGGAGGAGCTCACCACGGCGGCCCTGGAGCAGTGGACCGGCGAGGGCCTGGAGGCCGCGGTGCAGGCCGACATCGACGAGCGGATCCGCGCCTCCATGCGCCGGAGCACCGGCTACCTGGGCGGCGGGTCGAAGGGCAAGGACGCCAAGGAGACCCAGCGGCTCCTGAAGCGGATGCTGGAGCGCTTCGCCGAGCAGGTCCAGGACTCCGCCCGGGGCCGCTCCCTCACCGGGGAGCAGCTGGACCAGGTCCAGGAGATCCTCACGGCGTCCGCCGACTCCCTGCGCCCCCTCCTTCGGGAGGTCTCCGAGAAGGCCGGCTGATCCCCCGCAGCCCGGCCGACGGCCCCGGCCCCGCCGCCCCCCGCGGCAGGGCCGGGGCCCTGCCGTTGTGGCGGGATGCCCGTCCCTCAACTGGCCGTACCGATACGCTCGTTCGCTGTTGCGTGATGCCTGGAGGAAACATGACCGACACCCGGCTCTCTCAGTTCATCTCGGCCAAGGCGGCGGAATACGGAATTCCCGGTTCCGCTGTCGCCGTCTTCGCCGGGGGTGAGGAGAGCTACGCCTTCCACGGCCCGACCAGCGTGGCGGATGCCCGGCCGCTCGGCCCCGACACCCTCTTCCACTTCGGCTCCATCACCAAGACGTTCACCGCCACCGCGCTCATGCGCCTGGTCGCCGACGGCAGGGTCGAGCTCGACGCGCCGGTGCGGCGTTACCTCCCGGACTTCCGGCTCTCGGACGAGGACGCGACCGCCGCCCTCACGATCACGCATCTGCTCAACCACACCGGCGGATGGAGCGACTATCTGCCCGAGGGCGGGGACGACAGCCTCCAGCGGTTCGTCGCCGGCATGGCCGACCTGCCGGTGGAGTACCCGCCCGGCGTGCACGCCGCGTACAAGAACGCGGGCTTCGCCGTGATCGGCCTGATCCTGGAGAAGCTGACCGGAAAGCCGTACGCCGAGGCCATGCGGTCGCTGATCCTCGAACCGGTCGGGCTCACGACGGCGGCGTTCATGACGGAGGAACTGACCGGCCACGTGGCGATGGGGCACGCCGCGCAGGCCGACGGCACTCTCGACATCACCACCGAGTGGCTGCCGGAGCGCTACGCGGACCCGTCCGGCGGCCTCGTCTCCACCCTCGGCGACCAGCTCCGCTGGGCCCGCTTCCATCTCTCCGACGGCGAGGGCGTCCTGCCACACGAACTGCTCACGCTGATGCGGGAGTCGACCACCGACGTGGAGGGCGACTACTTCGGTGACGGCATCGGGCTGGGCTGGTTCCTGCGTACCGTCGACGGTGTCCCCACGGCCGGCCACGGCGGCTCCATGGTCGGCCAGTACTCCTGGCTGCTGCTCGTGCCCGAGAAGGACTTCGCCGTGGTCTCGGTCGGGACGGCGGGCCCGAACGGCATCCCCTACAACCAGGACGTGGTGCGCTGGGCGCTGGAGACCTACCTCGGGCTGGTCGAGCGCGACCCGGAGCCGCTCCCCTTCGACGAGGCACGGGCGAGCGAACTCGTCGGCGTCTACGAGACCGCCACGGGCCGCGCGGTGATCAGCGCACGGGACGAGCGACTGCTGCTCGGCTTCGAGGTCACCGAGCAGGCACGCGAAGTCATCGGCAAGGCCCCCGAGTTCGAGCCGTCCGAGTTCGGTCTGCTGCCCGACGCCGACGACCAGTACATCGTCCTCACCGGCCCGCTGGCGGGCATGCGCGGCGTCTTCTCACGAGACGCGGCAGGCGCCGTCGAGGCCGTCAACCTCGCCGGCCGGTCCTACCGGCGCCGCCCCTGACGGCCGGTTCCCGCCACGCACACAGCGAGAGGTGCTCCCCGCCGTCGGGGAGCACCTCTCGCTGTGCGGGGAGGCACGGATCAGTCGATGCGCACGTGCATGCCTCCCGAGCGCACGCCGGTGAAGTCGGGCGAGTTGAAGAAGAGCGGCGGGATGGCCGGGTCGACCCGCAGCTTCGGGAACCGGGTGAAGAGGACCTCGAACACGACGCGGGTCTCCACCCGAACCATCTGCCCGCCCATGCAGTAGTGGGCGCCACGGCCGAAGCCGAGGTGGGCGTTGGGGCTGCGGGTCACGTCGTAGGTGTCCGGATCGGTGAACTGGCGCGGGTCGCGGTTGGCCGCGCCGAGGTAGACGCGCAGCAGCGAGTCCTTGGGTATCTGCTTGCCGCCGAGCTCCACGTCCTGGAGGGTCGCGCGGTAGGAGGCGGCGCCCGGGGTGAGGAAGCGCATCGTCTCCTCGATCATGCCCGGGATCAGCGAGTGGTCCGACTTGACCAGCGCGTACTGCTCCGGGAACGACTCCAGGCACAGCATGGTGTTGCCCACCAGCAGCGGGGTGGCCAGATGGCCGGCGCCCAGGATGCCGATGATGAAGTTGATGATCTGGTCCCGCGTCATCAGACTGCCGTCGACCTTCGTGACCTGGCTCAGCAGGCTGATCAGGTCGTCCTTCGGGTCCTTCGTCTTCGCGTCGACATGCGTGCCGAGCATCTCGCGCAGCGGCTGCAGGGGCTTGGTCAGCTGCTCGAAGTAGCCGTCCTCGGTGCCCTCGCCGACCTGCGTCATCTGGGCTTCCTGGTCCATGTTCTGGTCGACCAGCTTGAACATGGTCCGGTCCTCGGCGGGAATGCCCAGAAGCTCACTGAAGACGATGCCGGCGACATGGTCGATGAAGTCGCTCAGCAGATTGAACTTGGCGAACTTCTCAAGTGTGTCGGCGTATTCGTTGGCCAGGTCACGGACCCGGGACTCAAGGCGCGCGATGAACTTCGGGTCGAATGCCTGGGCGGCCTGCTTGCGGACGTTCGCGTGCTCGACCCCGGTCATCTGGGCGAGGTCGCCGTCGAAGTACTTCGCCGTCTCCTCGTCGAAGTTGAACAGCTTGCCGGAGTCGGCGGAGTAGCCGTCGTTGTTGCTCAGCGCCTCGTTGACCTCGGGATAGCCGTACACCTCCCAGCGCTGGAGCTCCTCGCGCCACTCGACTGGCTGGTCGGGCCGCTCGCCGCGCAGCCAGAATTTGTCCGGTGCGAAACCCCAGCGGTCAGCGAATTCGGTCACGGTATTCCTCCGTTGATGGAAAGTACGGCAACTGGCCCATAAGTCCGGCCACCCCGTCATGACGGCCGCATTCACATTGTTGGAACGACTGCCGCAAGCGGTCAACAGACCCTGGATATCTTTCCGGCTCGACGCCATCGTAGGCCGCCGTATCCGCTCACCACCAGGGAATGAAGTTTTTCGGCAATACATCGCGGAATGCTCGGGAGTTCGTCGCCGTGCGCTGTCCTGTCGACGGGACGTTTTTTCTTTCGGCTCTCTGTCAGAAAGGCGGTTCCCCGTCGGCGTCGAGGACCGCCCGGCGGACCACGATGTCGCCGGTGCCGGTGCGGGCTCGCACCTCGACGTCCTTGTCGGCATCCGCGAGAAGTGCGGCGCCGCCGAGCAGGTCCAGGGACCGGTAGACGGTGCCGGAACGCGCGAGGAGGTCGAGGCGGACGCCGACGCCGTCGGGGATGCCGATCTCCATGGTCCCGGCCTCGGCCTCCAGCGCCAGTGGTCCCCGTACGGCCTCGTGGACGCCGATGTCGGCCTGCTCGGCCCGGATGTCGACCCCCGCGTGCGCCCGGCCGATGCGCACGTCCCCGCGGCGCACCGACACGTGCGCGTCGCCGACCACCTCACCGAGGTGCGTGGCGCCCTGTGTCCGGGTGAGCAGCGTCCTGCCCTCCACGGTGCCGATGCGCACGTCACCGCTCTCGGCGACGGCCTCGACGTCGCCTGACACCCGCGCCACGGTGACGTTGCCGAGCAGGGTGCCCAGGTGCAGCGATCCCGTCCGGTCGAGACGGATGTGGCCGCAGTCGACGGCGATCCGGCACTCCCCCAGCCGGCCGGTGCCGTGGAAGTCGGCGGCGAGGGCGTTGCCGTGCACGGCGGAGCCGGCCGGAACCTCGATGGCGACGGACACGGCCCCGCCGCCGCGGGGCAGGTCGCCCGCTGGCGGGACGGACACGCGCAGCTCCGCGCCGTCACAGGTGACGACGGCCTCGGCCGCGGTCACCAGACCGCGGAAGTCCCCACGGTCGGCGGGGAGAACGTCGACGGTGGTGTCGGTGCGGTCGCCCGCGGTGATCCGCACGTCTCCGACGTTGAGTTCGATGGTGACGAGGATCGGTTCCGGAGTGTCGAAGACCTGCATGACGATGCCCTCAGCTGGGTGTGAAGCGCAGCCCGTGGCCCACGGAGGGGGGTGGGCCACGGGCTGCGCGGGGATGAGCGGTCGGGATGGACTCGTAGCCGGTCCGGCTCAGGCCGCGACCGCCTCCTGTTCGGCCGCGTCGGCCTCCTCGGTACCGACCGGCTCCCCCGCCCCGCCCTGTCGAAGCAGCCAGGAGGCCACCAGACCGCCGAGCAGGACCGCGACGGCGCCGATCAGCTGGGCGGTGGTCAGGCTGTCCGCGAAGGCCTCGTGCACCTGGTGCGTGGCGTTCGGGCCGGCCGCCGCGACGGCGTCCGGCAGGGAACGCGCGGCACGGTCGGGCACGCCGGCCGGCAGGGCTCCGGCGAAGCCCACGGTCAGCACCGCGCCCAGGCAGGCGACGCCGAGCGAGTTGCCGACCTCGCTGATGGTGCCCATCAGACCCGAGCCGACGCCCGCCTTCTCCGGCGGGATCGAGGTCATCACCGCACCTGCCATCGCCGGCTTGGCGCAGCCGACGCCCGCGCCCATCAGCACCAGACCCAGCAGGATGCCCGGGTAGGAGCCGTCGCGGCCGAGCACCGCGATGGAGGCGAGACCCGCCGCCATCAGGGCGAGGCCCAGCCCGGTGGCGACCGGGGGCGCCAGCTTGGCGGTGACCCGCACACCCACGCCGGTGAGGTTGAGCGCGACGAGCGTCAGCGCCATCGGCATGAGGCGAAGGCCGGCCTCGAGCGGGTCGTAGTCGAGCACGAACTGCAGGTGCTGGGTGAGCAGGTACAGCGAACCGGACAGGCCGAACGCGACCAGCACACCGCCGGAGACGGCGCCGCGGAAGCGGGGGTTGGCGAAGAACGACATGTCCAGCAGCGGGTGCGGCGTGCGGCGCTCCCAGAGGATGAAGGCGGCCATGACGAACACTCCGCCGAAGCCGGTCAGCAGGGTGCGGCCGGAGGTCCAGCCGTACTCGGGACCCTGGATGACCGCGTAGACGATCGCCGTCATGCCGACGGTGGACAGCAGCGCGCCGAGCAGGTCGGGGTGGTCGCCGTGCGGGTCCTTGGACTCCGGGACCAGCTTGGCCACCGCCACCAGGCCGATGAAGCAGACCGGCACGTTGACCAGGAAGACCGAGCCCCACCAGAAGTGCGCGAGCAGGACGCCGCCGATGACGGGCCCCAGCGCCAGGCCGAGCGAGGCCACACCCATGATCACGGTGAGCGCCTTGGGCGTCTCCTCCGGGTCGAAGGTGCGGACGATGATCGCCATGTTGGTGGCGAGCAGCAGGGCGCCGCCGATGCCCATTCCCGCGCGGGCGGCGATGAGCTGGACGGGTTCCGTGGCGAACGCTCCGGCGAGCGATCCGGCCCCGAAGAAGGCGAGGCCCAGCATCTGGGTGAGCTTGCGCCCGTACCGGTCGGCGAATCCGCCGGCGGTGATCAGCAGGCCCGCCTGGACCAGCGAGTACGCGCCGATCACCCACTGGGTCTGGGAGGTGGTGGCGCCGAGTTCCTTGGTCAGGGAGGGGATGGCGACATTGAGGATGGTGTTGTCGAGGATGACGACGAGCTGCACCAGGCAGACGACGCCGAGGATCAACCATCGATCCCCTCGACGCTTCAGCTGGGTCACGGCTTTCTCCTTCTCATACGACGTGCACGGGGTTCGGCAAACGACGACGCGTATGCGCCTACGAGAAGTGACTCCCGTCGTCGTGGGGGGCTCCTTGCTCGTACGCCGACGACGTTACGAAGTGCCCTTATCGCTTCGTTATCGGTGCGCCCGGGCACCCGCGGCCGGGCATGCGGAAGCGCCCGGCCGGGACATCCCGACCGGGCGCTGAGCCGAACTCCTGGCCCGCGGCCAGTCGGTGACTACCTGTCGAGCAGCACCGGCATCGAGCGGACGCCGACCATGTCCGGGGAGGGGAAGAACTCCGTCGGACGGTCCGGGTCGGAGCGGAAGTCGGGGTAGCGGTCGAGCAGGGCGTTGACCGCGATCCTGCCCTCGAGCCGGGCGAGCCGGGTGCCCAGGCAGTAGTGGACGCCGTGACCGAACACGACGTGGTCGTTGGGGCTGCGGTCCGGGAGGAACTCGTCGGGCCGCTCGAACTGGAGCGGGTCGCGGTTGGCCGCGGCCACCCACGGCAGGATCATCTGGCCCTTGGGGATGGTGACGCCGCCGATCTCCACGTCCCTGAGGGTGCCCCGGGACAGCACCGCGGCCGGGGGCAGCAGCCGCAAGGCCTCCTCGACCGCGCCCGGCACCAGGGAGCGGTCCTCGCGCACCCGCGCCAGCTTGTCGGGCTCCGCGTCCAGGCAGGCCATGGTGTTGCCGAGCATCATCGTGCTGGTGATGTGGCCGGTGATCAGCAGCACGTTGGCGACGTTGACGATCTCGTTGTCGGTGAGCCGGTTGCCCTCCTCCTCGACCTGCGTGAGATAGGTCAGCAGGTCCTCGCGCGGGCTCCGGCGGCGCTCCAGGACCTGTTCGAGCATGTAGTCGAGCAGGGGCTGCAGACGCTGCTCGGCACTGTGGATCTGCTCCTCGGCGTTCTCTCCGCCGGCGACGAAGTCGATGCCCGCCATGTTCTCGACGATGTCGAACGCGGCACCCTTGAACAGGTCGAGGTCGTCGACGCCGAGGAGGTCGGCGATGATGCGGACCGGCAGCGGATAGGCGAGATCGGCGACCAGCTCGAAGCTGCCCTTCTCGTCGACCGCGTCCAGCAGTTCACCGGTGACCTTGTGGATCTGCGGTTCCAGGTTGGTGATGATCCGGGGGCTGAACGCCCGCCCGATCAGCTTGCGGTACATGGTCTGCTCCGGCGGATCCATCTGGGAGATGTCACCCGCCATGAACTTCTCGTCGACCTGCACCGCGGCGAGGTCGGCCGTCCTGGCCGAGAACGTCTCGTGGTCGGCCAGGATCTGCTGCACCTCCCGGTAGCCGTAGGCACACCAGGCGCCGAGCTCCTCGTTGAACTCGACGGGCTTCTCGGGCCGGACTCCGCGCATCCAGGTGCTGCCCGGGTGGACGTTCCACCGCTCGATGACTATCGACATGGGAAGGGGTTTCCTCTCTGGTTCCCGGGACCCTGGGCTACTTCTCGGCGGCCATCGCGGCCCGCAGACTCCTGGGCCGCAGATCTGTCCAGTGCTCCTCGACGTAGGCCAGGCACTCCGCCCGGCCCGCCGTGCCGAACACGGTCCGCCAGCCCGCCGGCACCTCGGCGAAGGCCGGCCACAGCGAGTGCTGGTCCTCGTCGTTCACCACTACGAGGAACTCGCCGTTCTCGTCGTCGAAGGGGTTGCTGCTCATGTGTCGCACTCCATTTCCGTTGACCGGCCGGTCCGTGCGGTGAATTCCCGGCCGAGAATCCGGCAGATGTCGGCGGCGGGCTCCGCGTTGATCATTTCGTGGTGGGTGGTCTCGATGTCGTACTGCTTGATGGACCCGGTGATGTACGGCTTCCACCGGTCGCCGTGCGTCCCGTCGGGGTTGGGCACGGCGTTGAAGAAGACCGCGTCCCCGTGGAAGACGGGTGAGCGGAAGTCGCCGGACAGGGACGTGTGGTTGACGATCACCCGTACCGCGTTGTCGAGGAAGGTCTCGTAGTCCTGCGAGCCGGCCATGCCGGTCAGGTGCTGGCGGAAGTACTCCCGCAGCGCGCTCGCGGTGGGTGCGGGCTGCGTCGCCAGGTAGTCGCCCGGCACGCAGTCGAGCATGGCCAGGAACGCCACCTCGTGGCCCCGGCCCTGCAGCCGCGCGGCGATCGCCTGGGCGAGCGTGCCGCCGATGGAGTACCCCGCCAGGTGGTACGGCCCCTGCGGCTGGATCGCCAGGATCTCCTCGACGTAGTCCAGGACCATCTCGTCGAGGGACGAGGGAAGCGGGCCCTCCCCGTCGAATCCCTTCGCCTGGATGCCGTGGATCGTCCCGAACTCCGGCAGCCGGCCGCCGAATCCGAGGTAGGGCCAGCAGATGCCGCCGCCCGGGTGGACGAGCCAGAGCGGTTCGGATCCGGCGTCCGGGCCGCCGCCGGTGTGCGCCTTGATGGTCAGGACCGGGGCGAACGGGCTGCCGGCCGGTCCGGCCTCGCCCTCCGACTCCAGGAAGGCGGCCAGTTCGGCCACGGTCGGGGCGTCGAACACCGTGCGCAGCGGCAGGTCGACACCGAGGACGACGCCGATACGGCTGATCAGCCGGGAGGCCAGCAGGGAGTGGCCGCCGCGGGCGAAGAACCCGTCGTCGATGGTGACGGAGTCGAGCCCGAGCACCTCGGCGTACAGACCGCACAGAATCTCCTCGCGGGCGGTACGCGGCGCCCGGCCGGCCGGCTCTCCCGCGTAGTCCGGCCTGGGCAGTGCCCGCCGGTCGACCTTTCCGCTCAGGGTCAGCGGCACCTCGTCGAGGACGACGAGGGCCGCGGGGACCATGTGCTGCGGCAGCCGCTCCCGGACCAGTTCGTGCACGTCGGTCACCAGGCGCTCCGCCGGCTGTGCCGATGCGCCGCCGGCGGGCACCACGTAACCGACCAGGCGCCGGTCGCCGGCGCTGTCGTCGACGACCACCACGGCCCGGTCGACCCCGGGGTGTGCCGTCAACGCGGCCTGGACCTCCCCGAGTTCGATGCGGAAACCGCGGATCTTGACCTGGTCGTCGGCGCGGCCGTGGAAGACCAGCGCACCCTCGGCGTTCCAGGCCACCACGTCGCCGGTGCGGTACATCCGCTCCCCCGGCTCCCCGAAGGGGCAGGCCACGAAGCGCGAGGCGGTCACGGCCTGCCTGCCGAGGTAACCGCGGGCCAGCCCCGGCCCGGCGATGTAGAGCTCGCCGGGCACTCCGAGCGGGACCGGTGACAGCGTCGCGTCCAGGACGTACAGGCGGGTGTTGTGGATGGGCGTGCCGATCGGGAACACCCGGTCGTCCGGGGCCATCGGCGCGCTCATGGTGGCGCACACGGTGGTCTCGGTCGGCCCGTAGACGTTCATCATCCGGCGGCCCGGCGCCCACTGGGCGACCAGCTCGGGCGGCGGCGTCTCACCGCCGACCAGCAGCGAGACCACGCCGGTCAGCGAGCCCGCCGGGAGCGCGGCGAGCAGGGAGGGCGGCAGCATCATGTGCGTGACCCCGTGCCGGTCCACGGTGCGGGCCAGCGGCAGCCCCGGTGCCAGGTCCTCCTTGTCGGCGAGGACGAGGACGGCGCCGGAGAGCAGCGCCGTGAACATCTCGCACAGGGAGACGTCGAAGCTCGGCGAGACCAGCTGCAGCATCCGGCTGTCGGGGGTGACCGCCATCCGCCGTACGTGTGCCGCGACCAGGCTCGCCACACCGCGGTGGGTGACCACCGTGCCCTTGGGCTGCCCGGTGGAGCCCGAGGTGTAGATGACGTAGGCGGCGCTGTCCGGCCGGGTGGCGCGCGGTACCGGCGTGCCGGGGCCGGTGTCGGGAAGCCGGTCCACCCGCAGGGTGTCGAGGTCGTGCCCGGCCAGCACCTCGGCCGCGGCGGCGTCCACCAGCGCGAGCCGGGCGCCGGAGTCGCCCAGCATGTAGGCGATCCGCTCGGCCGGGTAGGTGTGGTCCACCGGCAGGTAGATCCCCCCCGCCTTGGTCACGCCGAGCAGGGCGACGACCAGGTCCGGCGAGCGACGGGTGGCCACCGCCACGACGGTTTCCGGCCCGACCCCCTTCACGCGCAGCGCGTGCGCCAACCGCTCGGCGCGCTCGTCCAGTTCGCGGTAGGTCAGCCGCTCGTCCTCGTACAGCAGGGCCGTGGCGTCCGGGGTCGTGGCCGCCCAGTGCTCGAACTGGTCGGCCACCGTGCCCTCGGCGACGGGTTCGGCCGTGTCGTTGAGTCCGGCGAGCAGCCGCTCCCGCTCGGCCGCCGGGAGCATGTCGAGCGCGCCGACGGGCATGTCGGGGTCGGTCGCCACCTGGGTGAGGACCCGCGCGAAGCGTGCGGCGATGTCCTCGGCCGCGGCGGGCCCGACGTGATCCTCCAGGTATTCCATGACCACGTGCAGGCGGTCGTCGGCCGCCGCGGCGATGCCCAGCGGGTAGTGGGTGCCGTTGCCGGTGGACACTCCGGTGACGGCGATACCGCCGTGGGCATCGGTGTCACCGAGGCCCTCACGTTCCATCGGGAACGACTCGAAGACCACGACGGTGTCGAACAGTGTGCTCAGACCCGCGGCCCGGCAGATGTCGGTCAGGCCGATGTGGTGGTGGTCGAGCAGCGTGCCCTGCCGGTCCTGAAGCCCGGTCAGCACCTGCCGCAGGCTGTGCCACGGCGAGAGCTCCACCCGCACCGGCAGGGTGTTGATGAACAGGCCGACCATGGACTCCACGCCGGGCACCTCGGGCGGACGACCCGACACCGTCGTCCCGAACGTCACGTCCTGGCGTCCCGTCAGGCCCGCGAGGACGATCGCCCAGGCGCCCTGCACCAGGGTGTTGAGGGTGATGCCCAGGTCGGCGGCGGAGCGGACCAGGGCGCGGGCGGTGTCGGCCGGCAGCGGGATGTCCCGCTGCCCCACCCGTTGCGGGTCCGCCTCGACGGTGCGGTCGGGCACGAGCAGGGTGGGGTCCTCGACCCCGGCGAGCTCGGTCCGCCAGGCCTCCACGGAGGCCTCGGCGTCCTGCTCGGACGCCCACACCAGGAAGTCGCGGAAGGCACGCGCCCGCGGCAGGGCGGAGGCGTCGCCCCCGGAGCCGTACAGGGCGAGCAGCTCGCCCATCAGGATGCTCAGCGACCAGCCGTCGAGCAGCGCATGGTGCGAGGTCAGGACCAGCTCGGCGCTGTCCGGCCCGGTCAGCGCGAGGCTCATCCGCAGCAGCGGCGGGGTGGCCGGCGTGAAGCGGTCGGCCTGGTCCGCGGCGAGGAACCGCTCGAACTCCTCGGACCGCCGCGCCTCGTCGAGGCCGCGCAGATCCGTGAACCGCCAGGGCAGTTCGACCTCGTCGAGGACGAGCTGCACCAGATCGCCGGCCGTGTTGGAGACGAACGCCGTGCGCAGGTTGTCGTAGCGGTCGAGCAGTGCCTGGCCCGCGATCCGCATGCGCCGCGCGTCCACGGTGCCGGTGAGCCGGTAGACGACCTGCACGTGGTAGGCGTCGTGCGTGGTGTCGGCGAGCATCGACTCGAAGAGCAGGCCGGACTGGAGCGGGGTCGGCGGCCACACGTCACACAGCGACGGGTGGCGCTGCTCCCAGCGCTCCAGCTCGGCCTGGCCGACCGCGACGAGCGGTACGTCCGAGGGGGTCAGACCACCCGCGCCGGGCCGGGCCACATGACGGGCCAGACCCTCCAGGGCCGTTCCCCACAGGTCGGCCAGCTCCCGCACCTCTGCCTGCGACAGCACTCCCGCGGGGAAGCCGAAGCGGACGCCGAGCCGGGGCCCGTCCGGCGTGTCCGTGACGGCCGCGTTGATCTCCAGGGTGGACATCACCGGCATGTCCGCGTCGGGCGTGGCGATCAACTCACCCGCGCCCGACGCCTGGTGGAAGCCCAGACCCC
>NZ_JBSFHW010000042.1:0-93355 GCF_053597275.1 Streptomyces sp. NPDC001492
ACGCCGCCCGTAATCGGTTCACTTCATGCGTGTCCACACACCCAACATGCTCGTGATCAGCACCAACGCCTAGACCTAACGAAACACTACTAGGCACTGTCCGGCGGATCATGGGCCCTTCGCATCTGCGGCGAGAACCTCTTCGTGGCGCAGCTCGGCCGCCGCCTGCTTCCCCGTTTGCTGGAGCAGCCTGAACGGGTCGGGGCTACTCGTCGCGTTTACGCTCACCACGACGGTGCCCACACGGATCAGCTCCGTAGCCCATGGCTCGGCCTTGCCGCCCTGCAGGCTCCACGACCCCTGGAACGCTGTGGAGTCGTCGCCTGTTCGCGGGACCGGCATACTGACTACCTCCTTGAAGGAAAAGGAGTACTTCTTGAGCCGGTAGTGAAGGTGGGAGCAGTGTTTGACTGAGGTCCGGGTGTCGTCGATGACTCGCTCAGCTTCTCTGGCACTGGGGTAGCTGACCACCATGCTCTCCAACTGGACCGGACGGTCAGTGGTGGTGAGGGTGTATCCCCTGTCGACCTCGTGCAGCCCGTGATAGTAGGAGCCGCTCAGAAATTGGGCGTTGAGGAAGGTCGTGCACTCGGCGCTGCCCGCATCCGCCTTGTACCTGATGCTCGTCACACCTGTGCGGTCGTATCTTGGCGCGCGTTTCAGCAGCGGGAAGTCTGCGTCGGAGAAGGCGACCACGTGGAGCTGCTTCTCGCTCAGGACCACGGCCTGCACCCTGGGGTCGAGGCTCGCAGCCTTGGCCGTCGGCGGCCCGGCGGCCTGCGACGCCACGGAGTGGACCTTCGACCCAGACCCCCCACACGCAGCCGTAACGCCCAGCGCCATGCTCACGACAACGGCACACACCGTACGTCGGACCGCGTTCATGTGTGCCCCCCTGTGATCGCCCCGCTGGCCACCGGAATATAGCAGCGCGGCTGTGCAGCGCCTCGGACCTTCGGTGCTGACCAACGATCGCTACTCGACCCCTACGAGCACATCAGCCAGGAGAAGGCCGTGCAGATCCCGCGGGAGTGGTTGGATCCGCTTTGGGTGTACCCAGCGAGCTGGAGGAAGATCTGCAGCAGGAGGCGTTCGACCGCGTGGCTGCAGCCGATGGCATCTACTATGTCAGCGAGTTCGGTGATGAGGCGATTCACGACAGGGGCCGTGTGCACGACTACTTCCACGAGTTCGTGCTGATCGACCGCTCGGCTGGGCAGATCTCCCTCGTCGTCGCGGCCGACGACTGAGCCAACCATCGGCGCATCCGCTGCAATGGCTGACATGAGGAGCGGAGCCACAGCCGAATCGCGGCAAGTGTGACCGTGCCATGGAAGACGTAAGCTCTCTTGATGCCCCTATGGATCGTCAAGCCGCGACGGCGCGGAGCTACGCTGGTTGGGACCGAACGATGATCAGGTAGAGCTCCCGGGCGACGTAGCGTTTGGGGCAATGGATCGCTTCGCGTCTGGTCTTGCCTTCTTTGATGCGTCGTTCCACGCAGGTGCGGCTTCGGTTTTCCCAGCGCAGGCAGGCGAGCACGATCGTATAGAGGGCGGAGTTCGCCTGGCGGTCGCCGCCCCGGTTGAGCCGTCGGCGCTGGCTCTTGCCCGACGAGGCTTCAACGGGACTGACGCCGCAGAGGGCGGCGAACGCTGCTTCGCTGTGCAGCCGTTCAGGGTTGTCGCCCATCGCGATGAGCAGGGCGGCGGCGGTGTTTGGTCCCACAGGGGTCTTGGCCATGCGTAACAGCCGTAGGACTTCGACGGGGCCATCACCGCGTTTTGGTGCATTGCCTGCCTGACCGGGCGTGACGACGAAGGCCAGGGGCCGGCAGCGACTGTCGGCGGCCAGGTGGATCTTGGTAGTCAGGCCGCCGCGTGACCGTCCGAGGGCATGGTCGGCAGCTCGCCGGCCGGGGCCCCTTTTGACGGGCCCCGGCGGCGTGCTGGTGAGCGCGGACGATGGTGGAGTCGACCAACGGCCTAGCCCTGGGGAGTAAGCACCATATATGTCACTGCTGTTCCATCGTCCATGACGCCTCTGAACAGTTGTTCGTTCAGCAAGGGCGAGGTTGTGAGCACCGAGGCCAATACGCCAGCGACAGAATTGACGTAACGCAGGATCGCGGGCGCCGCACTGAATCCGAGCGCGTCTTCGATTTCCTTCCGACCCGCCTCCGTGAGGAGATCATTGATTACGTCGTCGACTCCACTTGGCCGGTCAGGCGGGCCGTTATAGATTGTCACGTAGTAGCCGTTTTCCTGACGTGCGCTGACTGAGATCTGGGCGTCGTCCCGAATTGTTTTTCCCTGCGGCGCTTCTGAGGGTACCGGGATCAGGGTGTCGTCGGGTGCGGCTTCGAATCGGGTTGTATTGTCGCTTGCCGGGTTGGGAAGTGTGTCTGCCATGTCAAACCCTCCTATGGGTCGCGCGGCGGCCGAATTGTTCGTGCATTTGATCTCTGCGTTTCACCCCGACAGCAACTTCGCTTCGATTAGCGACCCGCCTCTGAGCGTCGGCAAGCGTATTGGGGAGGAGAGTTGTCACGCGACGCCTTCGGGTGGGCTGATGCCTTGTGTCTCGGCAGCGGCAACAACTTGGGCCCTCACCCTCTCGTCTGGCTCCACGCTGGCCAGTGCGTCCCAGATGGACGAGCCAGCTGCGCCGATCAGGCAGCCAATGCATGCCCCAATGTAGGCAGACACGAGTACGGCAGCAGCTCCACCGATGACCTCTTCATCGATGCCTGTCACAGCACCGGCGGCGACAAGAGTTCCAAGCACCAGCTCAGTCTCGCCACCGGCATCTTCCCAAGCCCGGTGAACCCGCTCAAGGAACTCCAACACCTCATCGGCGCTGTCCAACCCTTGCGCAGGGGTCGGCAGACCACTTGCGTGCATGCATGTTTGGAATTCATCCGAGAACGCCATTTCCCTGCCTCCTGAAACGAGAACCCACCGGGCCCCAATACCACCGGCAGACACTCATGGCGACCGCCAGCTCTCTGGGATTGCGGGGTCTGCCAGCCCTCGTCGCGTACTAGCCGAGCGTCCACAATGCGGATTGCGCTCGCCAGAGTTAATCTGGTCCGTTGAATTGAGGTGGCCTCCTGGGCCCGAAGGGAGAATCAACTCCGGTTCCCAAACCTGGCGTTCCCGCCGCTGACCGCGTCCAAGGAATCTGCAGCCTCGGAGTTCAGGTTAGCTCCGATCCCCTTGCGGTGCACGTTGAGCGGCGCCTTAACAACCGATCAAGAATCAGTCGATTGCTCAACAGTCGCGCGACCCGCCGTTTCCTGACGCCCGGTGAGCCGGCCACGCGTGATCGGGCGGTATGGGCGGTCTTGGCTCAGAACCCGCAACAGGCCGGGCAACAGCTCGGCGTACCCGGTCAACGGCACCCACCACATCTCCGCCCGCCCTCGGCACTTCCTTGTCCTCGATCACCGAGCCCAAGCCCCCCGAGCTGGTCTGTTCCGGCAACCAGGTCGGCCCCTGCGTCATCTGCCGGCGCAAACCCACAAATACGGCAGCGGCGGCAGCTCGCTCTGACCATGGTCCAGCACCCACTCCCGAGCACCCTCAACTACCCCGCCACCAGGACACATACCCAGCGAAAGAGGAACTCAGCACGGAGATTCCGCAGGCCGGTGACCCGGGCGGCGCGGCCGCGGTCCTCGGCCTGGGCCCGCAGCCGGGGATGCAGCTCAAGCTCGGCGATCGGCCGCCCCGAGGCGTTGGTGGCGAAACAGGTCAGCCGCATGGTGTCCGCGTCCGTGAGCCGCAACTGGGCATCAGGGTATGGCCGTTCCTGACGAACGACCAGCCGCATGCCCTCCGGCCGGCCGTCCAGGACTTCGCCGGACCCTCGGGCCTGCGTGATCGACGCGCAAAGCGTCAAGACCTCCACCTCAGTACCCACCAGGACGCAGGGCATCGACGCGGGCAAGAAGATCGTCGGGCGTAAGCGCAGCATCATCACCGACACCCTCGGCTTGCTGCTGGCGGTGCTGGCCTCCGCGGCCGGCGTCCAGGACTCCACCGCCGGCCGCTCCCCCCTGGAGCAAGCCGCTGCCGCCCACCCCTGCCTGCGCAGGGTCCGGGTCGACGGCGGCTACCGCAAGCACTTCGTCGAGCACGCCGCCGTTCTCGGTGTCGACCTCGAAATCGTCCAACGCGTGCCCGGGACAAGGGGATTCACCCCGATTCCGAAACGCTGGGCGGTGCAGCGGACGTATGGCTGGCTCATGGTGCACCGGCGCCTGGCGCGCCCCTGCGAGCCCCACCCGCACCACTCCGAAGCCATGATCCACCTGGCCATGACCAACCTCATGGCCCGCAGACTCACCGGCGAATCCACCCCGAACTGGCTCGGAACCTGACCTGGGACCAAACACGAATCACCGGACCAAACACTGAGTTGGCCGCCCTCCCCCGCCGACCGTATCGACCCCTCCGCCTGTTCCGGCTGCCACACCCCGCCCTGCACACCGTTGGACCTGCCGGCGATCCCCTCGTCACCCGAGCGATGCAGTCCGGGCACCACACTGAGTGCCCAATGGTGACATATCTGCATATTATGATCACGATCGTGAGCAGCTTCGGAAGGGGCCGGCATGCCGGTGAACGTCACCTACCCGGGTGTCTACGTCGACGAGGTCAAGAGTTCGGTCAGGACAATCACCGGCGTGCCCACCTCGGTGGCCGCCTTCGTCGGTTACGCGCCCCGTGGCCCGGTCGACCGGCCCGTGCACATCACCACCTGGGCCGACTACGAGGCCGTCTTCGGCGGCCTGCGGCCGAACTGCCCGCTGAGTTACGCCGTCTACCAGTTCTATCTGAACGGGGGCAGCGAGGCCGAGATCGTCAGAGTGGTGCAAGACGAGACGGACGTCGTCCACCTGCCGCTCAGCACGAGTACGAGCCCGCCGCCCAAAGAGTCCAATCAACCCGAGCCCGCTTCCGCGGCGGGCGGCGAGGGCGGAGAGTCCGCCGCCGGGTCCGGAGAGGACGACTCCTCCGGTGAGGACAAGAACAGGAACCGGACCCCACCGTCCAGCGGTGGCGCCAAGGGGGCCTCGGCCTCCGGCTCGTCCGGCAAAACGACCGCCGGCGGCCCCTACCTTCTCGCCGCTTCCCCAGGACAGTGGGCGCGCAGCCTTCGCGCCCGCGTGGACTGGGACACCTCCGAGGGCAAGAGCACCCCGGACCGACAGCGCAAGCTGTTCAATCTGACGATCCGTGACGTGGAGACGGGCGCGGAGGAGCGCTATCTCAACGCCAGTGTCGAGGAGGACAGTCCGCGCAACCTCGCGCATCTTCTGGAGTCCTCACGGCTCGTGCGCGTCGCCCCGGAAGCTCCCATCAATACAGTGCCGGGGGAAAGCGCTGTTCCGACGGCGGAGGCAGATCCCTGGCAGCCGCCCTTGTGCTACGCCCCGGAAGAGACCGGTGGCAGGGACCAACGGCCCGAGAACCTGAAGCGGTACGAGGGCGACCCGGCAGCAAAGACCGGCCTCTACCAACTGCTGAAGACGGACATCTTCAACATCCTGTGTCTGCCCGACGCCCACTGGCTCGACGAGCAGGCGCGGGCCAAGGGCGGCAGCGTGCAGGCCCTGCTCGCCCCGGCGCTGAAACTGTGCGTCGACCGGCGGGCCGTTCTGCTGGTCGACCCGCCCTCCTCGTGGACCGCTGTTCAGCGGAGCGGCGCTTCCAACACCGGTGTCGTGGACAACGTCCTGGATAAAATGACGGAGTTGGAGCCACTCGGCGAATCCGGCAAGAACGCCGCCGTGTACTACCCCCGCGTTCTCTCACCCGACCCGCTGCTCAACGGCGCATTGAGACCCTTCTCGCCCTGCGGTGTGATGGCCGGTGTGCTCGCACGGACCGACGTGCAGCGCGGCGTCTGGAAAGCGCCGGCCGGTACGGACGCCTCGCTGAGCGGCGTCAGTGAGCTCGAAGTGCCGCTGACCGACCTGGAGATCGGGCAGCTGAACCCGGTCGGCGTCAACTGTCTGCGTCGGCTACCCGCTGCCGGTCCGGTCGCCTGGGGTGCCCGCACCCTGCGCGGCGCCGACCGGCTCGCCAGCGAATGGAAGTACCTCCCCGTGCGCCGGCTCGCCCTCTTTATCGAGGAAAGCCTCTTCCGGGGCACCCAGTGGGTGGTGTTCGAACCGAACGACGAGCCGCTGTGGGCATCGATCCGGCTGAACGTCGGCGCCTTCATGAACTCCCTCTTCCGAGCGGGGGCGTTCCAGGGCCGCACGCCCCAGGACGCCTATCTCGTGAAGTGCGACAAGGACACCAACCCGCAGAACGACATCGATCGCGGCATCGTCAACATCCAGGTGGGCTTCGCACCGCTCAAACCCGCGGAGTTCGTGATCGTGCACATCCAGCAGCTCGCCGGCCAGATCCAGGTCTAGGTCGAGATCCAGGTCCAGGAGGACGACCGATGCCCGAAATCAAGCGCCGGGACCCCTTCAAGAACTTCCGGTTCCGGGTGAAGTTCAGCGGAGAGACCGACTACATCGCGGGAATCAGCAAGGTCAGTGGGCTCAAGCGCACCACCGAGGTCATCCGGCACCGCGACGGCGGAGACCCCGGCACCAGCCGCAAACTTCCCGGCCGCACCGAGTACGAGGCCATCACCCTTGAGCGCGGCTGCACCGTCGACACGGCCTTCGAGGAATGGGCCAACCGCGTCTGGAGCCTGAAGAACTCGGCCGGCGGGCTGGAGACCTCGCTGAAGGACTTCCGGCGCGATCTCATCATCGACGTCTTCGACGAGGGCGGACAGCAGGTGCTGTCCTACTCCGTCCACGACTGCTGGGTCTCCGAGTACCAGGGCCTGCCCGAACTCGACGCCGGAACCAACGGCGTGGCCTTCGAGCACATCAAGGTGGAACACCACGGCTGGGTACGGGAGCACACCAATCCGCCGCAGGAACCGCAGTTCTCAGACACCGCGGGGTGAGCGGCGTGCCGCGGCAGCTGACAGAGGCGAACGTCCTCGACGTGTGGGAGAGCGGGCTCGCCGGGCCACCGGCGGCCCGCTCCCTCCTGCTCGCCTCGCTGGCGGCGCCGAGCGGACAGAGCGTCGCGGGCCTGCCCCTGAGCGCGCTCAACTCCCTTTTGGTGGAGCTGCGTCGCGGTGCGTTCGGCGACGCGCTGCCGTGCACGGCAGACTGCCCGGAGTGCGGCGAGAGTCTCGATGTCATCGTGGCCGCCAGTGAGTTGTCGCCTGCCGGGGCCGGCACCGCCGTGGCCGCTACTGCGACGGTGATGTCGTACGGCAGAACGGTCACGTATCGCGCCCTGACAGGCCAGGATGTCCACGCCGTCGATCCCGCCGCGCCCCGCGCCCGCCAGACCCTGCTGCGCCGCTGCGTCCTGCGGGTCGACCCACCGGACGACGACGTGCCCGACGAGGTCCTTGAGGACGTCGCCCTGCGGCTCGCCGACCTCGACCCTGGGGCCGATGCCGTACTCACGCTGAACTGCCCGCAGTGTAAGAACCATTGGGAAGCCGCGCTCGACCTCGCCGAACACCTGTGGACCGACGTCTGCGCCTACGCACACCGCCTCCTGCACGAAGTGCACACCCTCGCCCGAGCCTACGGCTGGACGGAGGCCGACGTGCTCGCGATCAGCCCGACAAGGCGGCAGTTCTATTTGGAGGCGAGCACCGTATGACCGACTTCGTGGACCGTCTCCTCGGGGCACCGGGGCCGAGGTTGCGGCCGCTCGCACCGAATGTGTTCGATCCAGGGGCGCCGCGTTTGCCGCTAGGGCCTGCCACGAAAGTCCCGTCGTCCGCCCGAAGGGCGGGCCCCGCGCCCGCCGCGCCGGCGGCTGATGTCGCTGTCAGTGCGCGCCATCGCAAGCCGGAGGGTCCCCCTTGTACTGGACGTACGCGGGCGAACCCGAGAACGCAGCGAGCGCACGTGCCGGGCGCCACGGGGCAGGCGAGAATTTCGTACGAGGCAGGGGAATTCTTGTACGTGGCCCCGGGCCAGGAGACGGGAGCGGTCGGGCAGGAGGCGGCGGATCCGAGGACGGCTGGTGAGGCCATTGAGACTGATGAGCCAGATGAGGCCATTGAGGTCTGCGAGACCGCTCAAACCATCTTGAAGACCGCTGAGGCCGATGGGGCCCTCCGTAAAACCCATGAGGCCCCTGATGCTGTTGAGGCCAATGAGATCGGTCGTCATATGGCCGGCAGCGAGGACATGCGTCCGACCGGTGGAGACATCGGCAGGGGCGTGCGTCCTGCCGAGCACAAGAAGACGAGCCCGGTAGACGCCGAGGCCACGCGCACCGCTGTCCCCCAACGGCCCCCCCGAGCCGACGCCCAGGCCACACCCCGTGCCGACGGGAAAGAATCACGCTCGGAGGACGAGAAGGAGGGGTCATGCCTGGTCAGCGGGAAAGGTGTACCGCTGACCGGAACCGACCCCTGGCCGAGCGCGTCGTCACAGCGGACGTCCGATGCCGGGTCCTGTGCGCAAGCTCGCGGTGTCGGCCATCGTCAAGGGGGCGACGCACCGCCGGAAGCAGCCGTGTTCGAAGCGCCGCGCGCCCAGGAATCGCAGCCTTCTGCGACAACTCCAGCCATCGGCCACCGCGCCGTGCCGGTCGGCTCGCGCGCGGAGAACTCCCACCGCAGCCCCACGGCGGATGAGCCACCTGTACGTCGCCGAAGTCGCCCGGAGCGCCCCGCTGCCGTCCGCACGCGCGCCACAGCGTCGGCGCCGCACGTACAGGATCCCCTCCGACCGGACCCCCCGCTTTTCCCGACAGAGGCCGGCGCGGCGCCTCAGAGTCACGCGGTGTCTCCGCATGGCCCGGGCACGCCGGTGCGAGGCCCCGGAGTGCGTCGCGAGAACTTCGGCGTGTCCATCCAGAAATCCTCCGCATCTCCCCCTAGGACGGCCGCCGATGCAGGGAACGACCAAGCGCAATCGGCAGCATCACCCGCACGAACGGCAGTACCCGAAGGACTGCCCGTCTCGCCGAGACCCTCATTGTCACCGTCACGGACACCGGCGCAGCCATCACTGTCGCGCGCGCCATCACCCTCGCAGCCCTCGCAGCCCTCGCAGCCCTCGGCAAGCAGGCCCTCCTCAGCGGATGCCCTCCCCCAACCGCCCCCGGTCCGTGCCGAATGGGCACTCGCCCCGGCCCCCCACATCCGCACCGCAAGCCTTGCCACCACCCGCACCGGGTCGGCGCCACCACCCGCAACGGAACACCCGGCACACCGGACCGTCGTCCGAGTCACCATCGATCAGCTGGTCGTCCGCGCCGCCCCTCCTCGACCCGGCGACGACCACCCCACTGCCCCGCACCGCAAGCCTCGGCTGACTCTGGAGGAGTACCTCGGGAGGCGGGCGTGAGTGATGCGTTGGCCCTTGCCGCCGTGACCGAGACCCTGCGGGCCGTACTACACGACGCCATCCGACCGATCGTCCCCGGCGCAGAAGTGACGATCCGTCACCCCAGTGATGTCGCCGGCACCGCCGACGGTGCGACAGCCGTGCTCAACCTCTTTCTCCACCGGACCGGCGTCGACCCCGCCTGGCGCAACACCGATCCCGTCGGCGCGCACCCCGGCGAGAGTCGGCATCCCGCGCTGCCGCTCGTCCTGCACTACGTGTTCACCGCCCACGCGCCCCTCGGGGAGAATTCCACCGTCCCCGAGCGGCTGCTCGGTGCGGCGATGGCAGCCCTGCACGAGCGGCCGGAGCTGCGTGCCGACGACCTCAGGACCGCCGCCGACTTCAGTGACCTGCATCTGCAGCAGGAACCGGTGAGGGTCACCCCAGCGTTGATGACGGCCGACGAGATGTGCCGGCTGTGGACGGCCCTTGGCCACGGCTACCGGCTGTCCGTCGCGTACGAAGCACGTGTCGTCCTCATCGACAGTGCCATGCCCGGCCGGGCCCCCCTGCCGGTGCTGCGGCGCGGGGCAACCGGGACCGGGTCCGAGGCGATGCCGACGGCGGCGGGCTGGCCGGTGCTTCAGGCAGTCCTGCCGTCGGTCGCCGCGCCGGGCTCCGACATCGTGCTCAGCGGCAGCGGGTTTCAGACGGGGACGCCGAGTGTGCGCCTCACGCACCCCCTGCTCGGCGGGCCGGTCGTGCTGCCGGCGCGCGCGGACGGGGCGACCGCGGTGCGGGCTACGCTCGGCGACGAGCTCGGCGCGGGGCTCTGGTCAGCCGTCCTCGTCCTCGCCGGGCCCGACGGCAGCGAACGGACCACCGCCCCCCGTCACTTCCACATCGCACCGCGCATCACCAGTGCCCTGCCGCTGACCGGCGCGCGGGACGAGGAGGGGGCGGTGGTGCTGACGGTTCAGTGCGCGCCCGCCGTGCACGCCGGTCAGCGGGCCGAGTTGCTCGTGGCGGATCGGCCCGTGCCTGCAGAGCCGTTCACCCGGGCGACCGGCACACTGCGGTTCCGACTGGCCGCGGGAGCCGCGGGGCGGTATCCGCTGAGGTTGCGCGTCGACGGGGTGGACAGCCCCCTGATCGATGGGGAAGCCGGGCGGTTCGACACCGATGCGGCTGTGGTGATCACATGACGACGGCCACACGGGTCGAGCTGCGCATCCGTCGGCTGGTATGGGACGCGGTCGACCCGCCCTCACCTGCGGCGCTGTGCGCGGCCGTCGAGGCAGAACTCGGGGTACTGCTCGGCAACTCCCCCACTGCCGACGCCGTCGACCGCGCCGTACCGGCGGGCTCCGCCCTCACCGCGCACGCCCGCCGGATCGCCCTCGCCGTCCACGAGGCACTCCGGGCCGAGCAACGACCGAACGCGCACCACCGATCCCTGCACCTCGCCCCCTGCCCGACCCCCGACGCCAAGCCCACACCCGGTCCCCGGCCAGAGGCAGGAGCCCCCACCCCATGAGCACCCCCGCTCCCCGCCGCGGCGGCTTCGTCTTCCTGGACCCTGACCAGGGCCAGGTCCTGCGGGTCATGCCCTTCCAGTACAACCCCGACTGCATCACCCGCACCCTTCAGCCGCGCGGCATCTCAGCCGACGCTCGTGAACGGCTGGAAGCGTTGCGGTTGCAGGGTCCGGCCCGTGAGACGTTTCGGATCGACGCGGAGTTCGATGCCGTGGACCAGGTGGCCTCGAAGGCCATGCCGGCGCCGCCCGCAGGGTCGGGACTGTTCGCGACGCTGGCCGCACTGGAGAGCGCCGTCACCCCCACGAGCGCGCAGCTGACCCGGCAGAAGGACCTGGCCGACCAGGGAATCCTGGAGATCGCCCCCGCAGAGGCCCCGCTGTCCGTCCTGGTGCTGGGACCACGACGGGTCCTGCCGGTACGGATGCTGGACATCGACGTGACGGAGGAGGCGTACGACGGGGAGCTCACCCCCATCCGGGCGCGCGTGACGCTGACGGTGCGGGTCCTCACCGTCGACGACGTCGGGTTCAACCACAAGGCCGGCGGTCTCTACCTGCAGTACCAGCAGAGCCGGGAGCGCCTCGCGGCAGCCGTCGCGTACGGCCCGGGAATCGTCGGCTACACGGGCGGCTGAGCCGCACACGCGCCACGGAGGAGGTCGGTATGTTTCAGCCCGGCAGCAGGTATCACGGAGTCCCCACGACGACCCACACCCTTGCGGACGGCCGGACCGTCACTCACCTGCGCCGCCGTTTCCTGCCCCGGCCGGAAGAGCTGACGGTGGTCGGCGAGCACGTGGTCGCGGCCGGCGAACGGCTCGACCACATCGCGGCCCGGCGGTACGGCGACGCGGAGCAGTCGTGGCGGATCGCGGACGCCAACCGGGCGTTGAGGCCGGACGAGTTGACAGCCGTGCCCCACCGGAAGCTGCGGATCACCCTGCCCGTCGAGGCGACGGCGGCGGCCGTCGGCGGCGAAGCGGCGCTGGGATGACGCACGGCCCCCAGGTGATGCTGCTCCTCGGCGACACGGTGCCCGCCCCCGCCGCCGCGGCGTTCGTCGACGCCCTGCACGGGGTCCGGATCAACTCTGCCAGCGGGGCGACCAGCGGCTTCCAGCTGACCTTCTCGGTGGCCCCCGGCTCGCCGCTGGCCCGGGCCGTGCTGCCGGGCGGGGCGCTGTATGCGAAGAAGCGGGTCGTGGTCGCCGTGTTGCTCGCGGGACGGTGCCATGTGCTCATGGACGGTGTGATCACACATCAGGAGTGGCATGCGGCACGGGCTCCCGGGGCGTCCTTCCTCGTCGTCACCGGTGAGGACCTGTCACTGCTGATGGATCTGAAGCACGTCCGGCGGGCGTACCCGGGGCTCGCTCCGCATCTGCGGGCGACGGCGGTCTGTGCCGCGTACGCCCAGTACGGCATCACGCCTGAGGCCGTGGCGCCGGTGCTCACGGACCAGCCGAATCCGCTGATCGACATCCCGGTGCAGGTGTCGACCGATCTGGCCTATCTGCGGGCGATGGCGGCGGACGTCGGCCATGTTTTCCACCTCGTGCCGGGGCCTGCCCCGGGGGTCAGCACCGCCTACTGGGGACCGCAGCGCCGCGCGGGGGCCCTCCAGCCGGCCCTGACGACCGGGTGTGGCGCCGCCGACAACGTGGAGGAGCTGACGTTCTCCTTCGACGGTCTGGCCGCGTCACGATACGCCACCCACCGGCTCGAACCGCCGTCCACGACCGCGTCCGAGGCGACCGCGCCTGAGCCGCTCGTGCTGCGCGGACCCCTGGCGGCGAGCCCGGCGGAGGCCCTGCGCGCCGGTGCGCTCGCCGGGCAGACCGGCCGCTCCCTCACCCGGACCCTGTTGGCCGGACTCGGCCGCGAGGTCGCCGCCGACGCCGTCCACGGGCGCGGGACCGTCGATGTCCTGCGCTACGGCCATGTCCTGGCTGCCCACGGTCTGGTGGGCGTACGCGGGGCGGGAACGGCGTACGACGGGCGCTATCTCGTGGCCACGGTGACCCACGATCTCACCCGGGACACGTTCAAGCAGCACTTCACGCTGGTCCGCGACGGGCTCGGCGCCGACACCCAGGTGGTGACCGTATGACAACAGCGCAGATGCATCGATGGCACGGCATGTACGAGGGTGTCGTGGTCTCCGCCGTGGACCCGACCGGGGTCGGCAGGCTTCTGGTGCGGGTCCCGGAGGTGCTGGGCGACGAGGCGCCCGTGTGGGCGGCCCCGCTCACCCCCCTGGCCGGTTCGGACTGCGGCATGTATGTGGTGCCACCGCCGGACTCCGGTGTGTGGGTGCGGTTCCTCGACGGGGACCCGGAGCGGGCCGTGTGGGTCGGGTTCCGGCGGGGCGGGTCGGGTGACGTACCCCCGGCGGCGAAGTCCGCACCCCCGGGCGTGCCGCAGATCGTGCTGGCCACGCCGTCTGGGAACGCCCTGGTCATCAGCGACATGCCCGGTCCTGCGGGCGGGATCAAACTCCAACTCCACGGTGAGAACGGACCGTTCATCAAGATGAGCGAGACCTCCATCGAGATCTCCTGCGGCCCTGGTCTCGCCACGCTCCAGCTTGTCGGACCGCAGCTCACCGTCAACGGCGGTGCGCTGACGGTGTTGTGAGGACGCCCATGCCCGGACTCCTGCTCCACTACGGCGCGTTGATGATGTGTGCCCATCCGCCCGGCGTCGTGACCATTCCCGCGCCGGTGCAGCAGCGTGTTCTCGTCGGCCCCAGCCCGGTTGCCACGAGCGCCGACACGTTCCTGGTGGCCGGCTGCAGCTTCCCGGCCGCCACGCTCGGGGCTCCGCCCTGCACGAGCATCGTGTGGCTCCACACCTCCACACGGGTGTTCGTCAACGGTCTGCCGGTCCTGCTCCAGCCGAGTCCGCCGGGCAGCCCCGGCCCGGCGATGGGGGTGGGCACGCCACCGCCCAATCCCCCGCTCGTGCAAGCCATGCAGCTGCGGGTCCGGGGGATGTGAGCGCGATGGACATCGCCTTCCCCTACCACGTCGACGCCCGCGGCCGTACGGCGACGGCCGCCCACGCCGACCACGTCCGGGACATGGTCGAACTGGTTCTGTTCACCAGCCCGGGAGAGCGGATCAACCGGCCCGACTTCGGCTGCGGCCTACTCGACCTGGTCTTCGCCGGAAACAGCCCCGAACTCGCCGCGACCCTGGAGATGACCGCCCAGGCCGCCCTGCAGCGCTGGCTCGGCGACCTGCTCACGGTGGAGTCACTCTCCGTCACCGTGGACGAGGCAACGCTCCATGTGCGGGTCGCCTACGTCCTGATGGCCACCGGGCAGAAACGCACCATGACCGTAAGCGGGGGGACCGGCTCATGACCGTGGCAGACCAGCGCCGGAGCGGTCCGGCCGGCATCGAGCAGGTGCAGGCGCACCCGGACCGGCGCACGCTGACCGTGACCTTCTTCGGCGAGCTGCCCCGGCTCGTGGACCGCACCCGGTTCGTGATCGAGGGAGGGCAGCGGGTCCTCGGCATCCGCGTGGTCCGGGTCGTCCGCGAAGCCGGGGAGGAGGCCGGGGACGGCACTCCGGCGCAGCGGTTCCGGCTGCTCCTCGACCGCCCCGGGGACGACTCCACCTACCGCCTGCGCGTCCTGGGACACGGCTTCCACGGCGCCCACGACCGGGCCGACTTCACCTTCTCCCCCGCCGCCGGCCGCCCGGAGGCCGCCCCCAGCACGCCCCGGCCGCCGGATCGCACGGCTCCGGCCATCGACTATCTGGCGAAGGACTACGCCAGCTTCCGGCGCCTCCTCCTGGAACGACTGTCCCTCACCCTGCCGCACTGGACCGAGCGCCACGTGCCCGACCTCTGGGTCACCCTGGTGGAGTTGCTGGCCCATGTCGGCGACCGGCTCAGCTACCAGCAGGACGCCGTCGCCACCGAGGCGTATCTGGACACCGCACGGCTGCGCACCTCGGTACGGCGGCACGCGCGCCTCGTCGGCTATGCGATGCACGACGGCTGTGCGGCCCGCACGGTGGTGTGCCTGGAGACGGCCGCACCGGTGCGGACGCGGACCGACGACCTTGCGTTCGCCGCGCTGCCGGAGGACGCGCTCCGTCCGGAGACCGGCCCGGTACTGCCCGTCGACGCACTCGTCTCCGGGGGCCACCCGGTCTACCGCCCCCTGGACCGGCGCGAGATGCATCTGCGACCCCAGCACAACAGCATCCCGCTGTGGGCGTGGGGCCAGGACGCCTTCCATCTGCCCGTCGGCACGACGCGGGCCGCTGTTCTCGACGAGGACCGTGCGCTGCATCTCAGGCCTGGTGACCTCCTCGTCCTGGAGGAGCTGCACGGGGCCGACGGCGGTCCGCCCGACCCCGGCCACCGGCAGGCCGTCCGGCTCACGCGGGCCGCGCGGGACGTCGACGCCGGCTCCGGCACCGCGGTCGTGAAGATCGCCTGGGCCGAGGAGGACTCGCTCACCTTCCCGCTGTGCGTGAGCAACCCGCCCGGAACCGATGGCCGGCCGGGCGGGAGCGTGGTGGCCCGCGGCAACGCGCTCCTCGTCGAGCACGGCGTGGAGAACACATGGCTGCCCGGCGGCGACACGGACGAGGTCATCAGGGTGACGGAGACGACCCGCCCCTTCAAGGCGGTGGTACGTGGCGCCCCCGTCACCTGGTCGCCGCCCCACCCCCGCCCGGCCGACCTGGCCGCCGCTCAGGCCAGGCACCTGCTCGGTCTCGCCGTCCGGGCTCGTGAGTTGTTGCGCGACCGTCACCATGGGACGGACACGCTCACCGATGAGGACCGGGATCTGCTGGAAGCGCTCTTCGGTACCTCCGAACTCGACGACCCCCGCGGCTCCGCCCGCCTCCTGGCCCGCTTCGACGACGTCCTGGCGCCCCGGCTCCGCCGCCTTCAATCCCTCGCCCGCCGCGCCGGATCCGGATATCCGCTCGACCCGGCGGACATGGGCTGGGAGCTCCGGCACACCTGGGGTGCGCGGGCCGCGGCCGGCCTGCACCCCGCCAATCCGGCCCTGCATGGCCCGGCGAGCGCCGCCCTGTGCCCCGACCCCCGGCAGGCCCTGCCCGCACTGCGCCTGGTGGAGGCGGAGGGTGCCGAAGTCCGGTGGACGCCGTGCCGGGACCTGCTGGACAGCGGCCCGCGCGACCGGCATGTGGTCGGCGAGAGCGACGACGAGGGAGTGCTCACCCTGCGGTTCGGCGACGACCGCTGCGGCCGGGCGCCCCGCCCCGGCACCGTGCTGCGCGCCGCCTACCGTGTGGGCAACGGCCGCGCCGGCAACGCCGGCAGTGAGGCCGTCAACCGGATCGCCCACCGCGAGGGCGGTCTGGAGGGCGTGGTCATGCGGGTGCGCAACCCGGTGCCGGCGACCGGCGGCACCGATCCGGAGCCGGTGGCCGAAGTACGGCTGGCAGTGCCCCGGGCCCCCTTCCGCACACTGCTGCGCGCCGTCACCGCCGAGGACTACGCCACGCTCGCCGAGGGCCGCTCCGGCGTGCAGCGCGCCGCCGCCGCGCTGCGCTGGACCGGCAGTTGGTACGAGGCCGACGTGGCCGTCGATCCGGAGGGCGCCGCCGTGCCGTCGCCGGACCTGCTGGAGGACGTACGCACCGCGCTGCACCGCTACCGGCGCATCGGCCATGAGGTCGTCACCCACCCCGCGCAGCTGGTGCCGCTCGACGTGGAGGTGTACGTCCTGGTCGACCCACATCACGTCACCGCTCATGTGCGGGAGGGGCTCGAGCGCTGCCTCCTGCCAGGAGAGGGAGGGTTCTTCGACCCGGCGGCGCTCACCTTCGGAACCCCGGTGCGGACCAGCGCCCTGGTGGCCGTCTGCATGGCGGTGCCCGGGGTGCGGCACGCCGAGGTCACCCGGCTGCGCAGGCTCCAGGCGTCCGGGTCCCGCCGCGACGGCCCTGACGTGCCGCCCTCCGGGGAGCTGCGCCTGCGCCCGCTGGAGATTCCGCGGCTCGACGGCGACGTCACCCGCCCGGAGAACGGGCGGCTGGTGCTGCGCCTGAGAGGAGGACGATGACCGACCCGCAGTCACCCTCGACACGGGTGTGGAACCGCCCCGGGCTGCCGGCGCTGTCGTATCGCGTCGGAACCCATCAGCAGTTCCTGGACGCGATGCTGGCCCGCCTGTCCCGGGCGGATGCGCAGTCGCTGACCGCACTCACCACCCGGGAGCCCGACGACCCCTCGCTCGCGCTGCTCGACGCCTGGGCCGTGGTCGCCGATGTGCTGACCTTCTATCAGGAACGCATCGCCAACGAGGGGTTCCTGCGCACCGCGACGGAGCACGAATCCCTGGCCCGGCTGGGGCGGCTGGTCGGCCACCAGCCGCGCCGCGCGCTGGCCGCCGCCACGCACCTCGCCTACACACTGGACCCCGGCACGTCCTGCGTCGTACCGACAGGCTCCCAGGTGCGGAGTGAACCGGAGCCCGGCGGGCTGCCATTGGTCTTCGAGACCGCCAAGGGCCTCACCGCGCGGGCCGAGTGGAACCGGCTGCCCGTCCGCACCACAACTCCGGCCGCCCTCGCGCCCGACCTCGCCGTCCGCACTGCGTCCATCGACATCGACGGGGTGCAGCCCGCTCTGCGCCCCGGTGACCGCCTGCTGTTCACCTATCCCGACGCCCGGCTGAACGTGACCCGGGTGGTGGGGGACGTGAAGCCGGATCCCGCGCTGGGGCGGACCGCCGTACGACTGCGGGTGCCGGACGCGACACGGCAGCTGGACGGAGCGGTGGAGGCGTTGCACGAGGACATGGAGGAAGCCGCCCGCCGGGCGCCGTCACGCGGCCCCTTCGAGAGGTTGCTGGCGCTGCTGAGGGACGTGCGGGACCGGGCCGAGGAACTTCGCGACCCGGACACGTTCGCGGCCCGGCTCGACCGCGGGCTGCGCGAGTTGCACGAGCGGCTCACGGACCTCGGCGGGAGTATCGACACCGACGCGCTGGCCGAGCGGGCCGCAGTCAGGCTCGTGACCGTCCAGCATGCCGTTCGCCACATGGCCGAGGAGCCCGCGCGGGCGGCGCCGGCCAGCCCGGAGGCACTGCTGCGCGACCTGGGCAATCCGGGCCGCCCGGTGCTGCACGCCGTGGACCCGCTGTTGATGACGCTCGGCCGAGGCAAGCCCCCGCCGCGTACCCCGCCGGCCGTCTCCGACGCCCTGGGCGCCGGCTCCGACGCCCTGCCCCGCGTGGTGGCGGGCCACCGGCCCGGCCTCGACGCGTCGCTGTACGAGGCGCTGTCGGCCGTGTCGGTCCCGGCCACCGCCCCGCCGGGCCTGCAGCGCTTCCGGGTCACCGCGACCCCCCTGGGTGCCTCGGTCCCGAACGACGACCGGGTGAGGCGGCTGCTGCGCTCCGCCATGCGGCCGCAGTCGGAGGGGGCTGCTCCACTCTCGGCCGACGTTCTGCTGCTCGACGCGGTGCACGAGGAGATTGAGCCCGGGAGCTGGATCGCGGTGCAGGTGACGGGCCGTCCGCGCACCCGTGTCGTCCAGGTCACCGAGGTCGGCCAGCTGTCGGTGGCGAACGACCAGGACGCCGTCCGGGTGACACGGCTGCGGCTGGCCGGTCCGTGGACCGAGGACTGCGACGACATCGCCGCCCGGCGCGCCACCACCGTGTGGGCCGCGGGCGAGCCGCTCACGCTCGCCGCCGCGCCCGATCCGACCGACGTGGCGAGCGACGCCCTCACGCTGGACGGCGTCTTCGGGGGACTCTCCCCCGGACGGCTGCTCATCGTCTCCGGGGAACGTACGGACATCTTTCCCGGGGCCGCCACGGGCGTGCCGGGCTGTGAGCTCGCCGTCCTCGCGGGCGTGCGCCACTCCTTCGTCGACCGGGTCTGCACGACGCTGCTGCTGACCGCGCCGCTTGCGCACCGCTACCGGCGGGACTCGGTCGTCGTGCACGGCAATGTCGTCCCGGCGACGGCGGGCGAGACGGTGAGGGAGATCCTCGGCAGCGGTGACGCGGGCCGGGCGGGCCAGGTGATGCCGCTGCGGCATGGTCCGCTGGTGTGGTTGCCGTCCGCGACCGCCGAGGGCGGCGAGGAGGCGCTGACCGTCCGTGTCGACGACGTGGTGTGGCAGCGTACGGCCGATCTGGGCGACGCGGGCCCGGCCGCCAAGGTCTACCAACTGCGCGCGGGCCCGGACGGCAAGGCCGTCGTAGAGTTCGGCAACGGCCTGTGCGGCGCCCGGCTGTCCTCGGGCACCGAGAACGTCACCGCCCGCTACCGCGTCGGCGGCGGCCGCGCCGGCAACGTCGCGGCCGGGCGGATCACGCAGGTGGTGAGCCGGCCGCTCGGCGTCAGCGGGGTCACCAACCCGCTGCCCGCGACCGGCGGGGCCGACGCGGACGGGCCGGCGCAGTTGCGCCGGGCGATCCCGCTGCGGCTGGCCGCCTTCGACCGGCTGGTGTCCGTGCGTGACTACCAATCCTTCGCACAGGCCTTCGCGGGCGTCGGCAAGGCGGTGGCGCAGCGCTGCCAGGACGGCGGCCGATCGGTCCTGCACGTTACCGTCGCCGCCGCTGACGACGCCCCGCTGGACGCGTCCTCCTCTCTGCTCGCCGGGCTGCGCACGGCGCTGCGGCGGTACGGCGACCCCGCGCTGCCCGTGCGGGTCGAGCCCTGTGAGCGCGTCCGGCTGGTGCTGGTGGTCAGCGTTGGTACGGCGCCCGGTCACCTACCGGAGAAGGTCGAGCGCAGGGTCCGCGAGGCGCTCGCCGCCCGACTGGGGTTCGCGGAGGCGCAGTTGGCCCGGCCCGTGTACCTGAGCGCGGTCGTCGCCGCCGCACACAGGGTCGAGGGTGTCGACTTCGTGGACGTGGACGCCTTCGGTGGTATCCCGGAGGGCGCCGACCCGGCCGACGTGGTGAGGTTCGCCGAGCATCCCTCCGTCGCCTCCTGCGTGGCCGGCCTGCCCGCGGGGACGCGTCTGGTACGCGACCTGTCCCCCGTAGACGGTCCGCCGGGTCCGGCCGCCGTGGTCGACGCCGCGCAGGCCCCAACGGTCCGCTTCGACCGCCGCGCGGCACCGGCCCCGGCCCAGCAAAGGCCCCCGCGGCAGGTCCTGCGTCCCGCCCAACTCGTCCTGCTGGACCCGGCCGTGCCCGAGACCCTGATCCTGCGGAGGACTCCATGACCCCGGACGAGCTGTACGCACTTCTGCCCGCCGTGCACCGCAGACGTGACGCGGAACAGGGCGGCCCGCTGCGCGCGCTGCTCACGGTCGTCGCCGAGCAGGCGGCCGTGGTCCAGGAGGACATCGAGCGGCTCTACGACAACTGGTTCATCGAGACCTGCGACGACTGGGTGGTGCCGTATCTCGGGGATCTCGTCGGGTACGAGATCCTGCCCCGCATCGCGGCCGCCCTGTCGGACGACACCTCCCGAGCCACCGGGCTGCCGGCCGCCGCCGTGCCCCGCAGGGACGTCGTCGACACGGTCTCGAACCGGCGCCGCAAGGGCACCTTGGCGCTGCTGGAGGATCTGGCGTCCGGCGTGGCCGGGTGGCCGGCCCGGGTCGTCGAGTACCACCGGCTGCTCTGCATCACCCAGCCGGTGCGCCGTTACTCCACCGACGCCGGCGACGCGCGCCGCAGAACGGCGCGCGGTGCACTGGTCGATGTGCGCAGCGCCGGGGTCCTGGACCAGCTGGGCGGCCCGTTCGACCCATGCGCCCGGACCGTGGAGGTGCCGCGCGTCGGATCCACCCGCCGCCCCGGCCGCTACGGCGTCCAGTCGGTCGGCCTGCACCTGTGGCGGCTGCGCAGCTACTCCGTGACACGAGCTCCCTCCTTCTGCCTGGACCGCGACCGGGCCTGCTACACCTTCAACGTGCTCGCCATCGACACACCCCTGTACACCGCCCCCGTGCCCGAGCCGTCCAGCGGTCGTATCTCTGACGAGACGAATGTGCCGCAGCCCATCGGCCGCAGAGCGCTGGCCGAGCGGCTCTACGACTACTACGGGCCCGGCAAGAGCCTGTGTGTGTGGACCGGTCCGGATTCCGGACGCGATGTGGTGCCGCCGGACCGTATCGTCGCCGCCGACCTGTCCGACTGGAGGTACCGCCCCACGCGCGGGCAGGTCGCCGTGGACCCCGTGCTCGGCCGACTCGCGCTGCCCGCGGGCACGGCTCCCGCACACGGTGTCCGAGTGACGTACCATCACGCGTTCTCCGGCGACCTCGGCGGCGGCGAGTACCCGCGCCCCGAGCCCGCGTCGGCCGCCGACGCGGAGCGTTACCGGGTGGGCCCGGGCGGGGACCACGTGAGTATCGCCGACGCGCTCGACCGCTGGCGTGCCGGGAAACGAGCGCACGGCGGCAAGAAGCAGGTGATCGTGGAGATCACCGCCAACGAGGTGTACGAGGACCTGACCGAAATCCGTCTCGACCCTGACGACCACCTGGTCCTGCGGGCTGCGGACGGCGTGCGCCCCGTCATCCGGCTGACCGGGCGGCACAGCGGAGACCGTCGGCGTGCCCTGACCATCACGGGCACCGGCAGGCCGACGGCACGGATCGTCCTCGACGGACTGCTGGTGACCGGAGGCAGGGTGCGGGTACGGGGCGGGTTGGAGCGTCTGATCGTCCGGCACTGCACATTCGTACCAGGCTGGGTGCTGGAGGAAAGCGGCACACCGCTGGCACCGGGTGCGCCTGGGCTGGACATCGCTGCCGGCCGGGTGCACACAGAGATCCGCCACAGCGTGATCGGCAGCATCTCCGTCGACGGAGGCAACGACAACCGCGTCGAGCTGTACGACAGCGTGGTGGACGCCACCGAGCGCGACGCGACGGCGATCGGCGCACCGGACGGCGGCCCCGCCGGCGTCCTCCTCACCGCCCACGGCACCACCGTCCGTGGAGCCGTGCTCGTCCACGCGGTCGACGTGCTGGAGAACTGCCTGCTGGACGGCGAGGTGCATGTCGAGCGACGCGACGAGGGCTCCCTACGGTTCTGCTGGCTGCCGGACGGTTCCCTGACCCCGCCGCGGTTCCACTGCCAGCCCGACCACTCCGGGGATCCGAAGCGGGTGATGGTGCGTTTCGCCGCCATCCGGTACGGCTCGCCCAACTACATGCGACTCGCCGACGATTGCCCCCACGAGATCCGCCGCGGCGGCGCAAACTGGTCCGAGCCCGGTGCACTGCACCACCTCTTCCAACCGCAGCGCGAGGACAACCTGTGCACCCGGCTGGACGAATACACCCCGGCCGGCTGCGACGCGGGGCTCTTCTTCGTCACCTGAGCGCATCGCGAACGCCTCTCTCCCTCATCCCCTCGGCCCAGGCAGGAACCCCCACATGCACGGCGACTTCTCCCGCGTCCTCTTCGATCCCGCCCGCCGTTTCTCCTCGGTCCTCTCCCAGCAGGGCCGGGTCCAGCTCGACGCCGAGATCAACGAGCAGACGGCGATCCTGCTGCACTACATGCGCACGCTCGCCGCCGACATGCTGGGACCTGCCGCGTATCCACCCGCCGCAGGCGGGGATGATCTCGGCGGGTTCGGGATCGACAGATTCGACGGGGAAACCTTCAGTGTGGCGCCAGGTCGCCTGTACGTCGACGGCATCCTGTGCGAGTGCGACGGCACGGATTACTGGGGCCAGCCCGACGGTCACCTCGAGCCCGAACAGGGGGAGGACCGGCTGCCGTCGGGGCCGTTCCTGGTGTACCTGAGGGTATGGGAGCGGCTGATCACCACGGTGCAGGCACCCTGGATCCGCGAGGTGGCACTCGGCCCCAACGGCCCGGACACGACCGCACGCACGCGCGTGGTGTGGCAGGTGTGCCAGCTCCCGCTGGTGCGCGATTCCTTCACACCGGACATGCGCAGCGCCGCGAACTTCCTTCGGGACCACATCCGGCGCGACTTCGAGCCTCGCGGCCTGCTCGCCGCCCGGACTCGGCGCCCCGAGGAGCACCTGGCCCCGAGCGAGCTGCCCTCGTCCTCCGGCTACCGGGGTCCCGAGAATCAGCTGTACCGGGTCGAGGTGCACCAGGGCGGCAGGGAAGGGACGGCGACGTTCAAGTGGTCGCGGGAGAACGGCTCGGTCGTGCTGCCCGTCCGGAGGATCGACGGTGCCACGGTCGAGCTGGAGACGCTGGGCCGGGACGACAAACTCGGTGTGGGCATGGGAGACGTGGTGGAGATCGTCGATGATGCGGTCGTGTGCCGCTCCGCGTCGGACCGGCCCGACGCGAGGCGCGGACGGCTGTACACAGTCCGCGACGTCGACTACGCCGAGTATCGGGTCGAGCTCGACGCCGAACCCGCCGACGATGCCGGCATGCGCCGGTCCCTTCACCCCTTCCTGCGCCGCTGGGACAGCGAGTGCGGAGAGGAGGGAACGGCCCTTCCCGTACGGGAGAACGCGTGGCTGCCGCTTGAGGACGGCATCGAGATCCGCTTCTCGCCCAGCGACGAGCAACCCCGCATCTACCGCCAGGGCGACTACTGGCTCATCCCGGCCCGGCTGCTCACCGGGGACGTCGAATGGCCCCGCAGCCAGGAGGGCGAGCCGCTGCGGCGCCGCCCGCACGGGGTGCACTATCACTACGCACCGCTCGCCTACATCGATCCGCGCGGCGACGACTTCCAGCTGATCGATCTGCGGGTGCCCTTCCCTCACCGGCGGTAGCCCGACGGGGCGGCCGATGCGCGGCAGAGAACACTCAGGACCGAACGAGGAAGACCATGAAGATCGCCCAGGCGACGAAGAGCAGAACGACGAGCGCAATCACGCCCCAATGTGTGCCGCCGGTCGAGACCTCGGCTCCGGTGGTGAGGTTCCGCAGCTGCTTGACCCGCAGTGTGCCGTGTTTGGCCTTGCCCTCGGCGCGTACCCAGTCCCCTTCGTTGACTGCGCCCTGGAAGGAGTCCCCGCGCATCGCCACCGGGACCAGTCGCACCGGGCGCCCGTCACGGTCGTACACCTCCACACGGAAGTCGCAGACAATGGTCGTACCGGTGTTCCCGCCACTGCCACGCACCTCGGTCCGCAACTGCACGTTGCGCGCCACGCCCTTGACGGTGCCGCTGCCTTGGAGGGTGCCGACGGGGAGCGGGGGAGCCCACGGAGGAGGCGGGGTGACGGGCGGTGGAGGCGGTGGAGGCTCCGGGGGCGGCGGCTCCGGGGGCGGCGGGGGCGGCGGCTTCGGCCCCGCGAACACGGTCCACGGCCAGTGCCGCCCGCCTCCCGTCCCGGTCTCTTGGCCCTCGTCGTACGCCGGAAGGCGCGCACCGCAGTTGCGACAGATCTGCGTGTCGGGCGGTGCCTCAGCTCCGCACCGCTCGCACTGCCAGGCTCCATCCACGGTCGTGACCTAGTCGACCCGGTTGGTGACGTAGTAGAGGGGCTGTGTCTGGCCTGAATTCACCGAGCCAGTCGAGCCGTTGCCCGGCCATACGGCCGCGTCGACGCCGCCCGAAGTGCTAGTCGTGATGTACAGCTGGTCCGGGTCCCCGCGGACGGCGTCGATCGCCGCGATGGCCTGAGGGAACGACTGCACGAAGTCCCCCGCGGAACGCACACCGAACTCGCTCAGCGGGACCTTGCCGGCCAATACGCCCAGCGCCTCGTTCACGGTCGCGTCGGTGCCGGTCGCCGCATGGACGCAGGAGACGTCGAGAATCGTTGCGGTCGCGGTCATGGATCTGCTCCCGTCGTGCTTGTGCCGCCTTCGTTCCTGGGCCCCGCCGTTGCTGGACCCCACGATTTTGTCGCCACGTCCTGTTGCCGACGATGGCACTGCTGGATGTTCTTGACGATCTCCCCGATGGTGCCTACCCGGGCAAGGGTACGGACGGCCTGGAATCCCGTCTCCTCGTCGGGGAAGACGGCAAAGTTGTCATTGTGTTTGCCGGGGTACACGCCGTAACTCACGGCCTCGCTGGAGCTGACGATGTTCCCGGGATTTTGATCGTTCCAGGCGATGCTGCCTCCCGTGCGCATCACGTCATCACAAAAGTCGTGGTCGACACCGAGAATGCTGATGACATCGCCTGGTTCCGTGTCGGACTCGTTGGCCCAGGTCATAGCAGTCTCCGAGAGACAGGAGCGCGGCTAAGGGAATCAGGACGGGGTATTCACAACCGCCCGAGCACGGGTAAATCGGTTAGCCGGGAAGTAATCCCAGTATAGGTGCGGCCTTCGCGAGAAGCCACCGCAGGATTTGTTCAGGATTCCACCAATCCCCTCCCCCGGGAAGGTAATTGCAGTCGCCATCGACCAGGCAGGACTGGAGACTGGAACGAGGTTGGGCCGGTGACTCGAACAAGGAGCAGGACGTGTCCGCATTCACCATCGACATGTCGAACCCGTTCCCCAGCGGCTTCACCGGCGGCCTGGGCGGGCCGGGCACGGGAGGTCACCAGTCGCCGAACTGGTACATCCAGTACGGCATGGATCTCGGCGCCCCTGCGGGCACGCAAGTACTCGCCGCTTTCGACGCCCACATCACCAAGTACAGCCCACATGACCCGGCCGTCGACAGCAGCAAGGTCTACGGCGCTCAGTTGTTCATGCGCTCCCCCAACGACCAGATGGGCGGCTTCTACACCCACCTCACCAACGTCCCGGACGGGCTGGGCGTCGGCACACAGGTCTCCCGCGGGGACGTACTCGGCGAGGTGTACGAGGTCGCGGGGACCGACACCCATCTCCACCTGGCGCTGGTCGAGATCATCGGCGGCGCGCCCGACGGCGCGTACCAGGGCGTGGATCTGTACCGGATGTTCTTGGACACGGCGAACTCCAGCACGGTCACACCGGTCACCTTCAACCAGGACGGCTCGCCTCCTGTCCCCGGCGCCGGGGACGATGGGGGGTAAATCGTCCACCTCGGGTCGGTCCACGGCGCACCAGAGTCTGGCTGTGACGTTCCCTGCCCGACAGGGACTGTCGCAGGACGGCGTGTAGACGGGCACGTTGAGGCGCTGGCGGCGGCCCTACAGGAACAGGGATCCTCGACCGACGGCGCCTGACCGCCGGCTGGACACCGCGCGCCGAGCGGCCATGCGCGGTTTCTCTGGGGGCCGTTTCCGGGCTTTGCCAGTCAGGCGAGCCGGGCATCGAAGGCCTGGCGGGTCAAGAGCGATCTGCACAGTCTTCTGAACGGGGCGCCCACGCAGTCGGTCCATGTCGTCCTCTGCGCGTTCCGTACCGCGGCCGTATCGACCGTCTGCTCGGTCGCGTCCGCGAGTACGAGCGCGAGCCAGGTCGCGGTGGCCGTCGTTCCGCTGGCGAGCAGGACGATACGGTCCGTGCCGTTCTCGTCTGCATCGGCGCGGGCGGCCGCCGACGCGACGCGGCCGGCAGGCGAGTCGACGGGGCGCGGCGCGGCGCGGCTCTCGGGGTTCATCGACGTGCGGATCAGCTCCATGACGGGCTCGTGAGAGATCGCCATCTGCCCATCCTGGCATGCGAGTTCACTCCGATGCGGGGGGCGGCCATGCTCCTCGAAAGTCTCCCTGTTACCCGGGACCGTGGTGTTGGATGCACAGGCATGAGCGGACCGACGGACTGGTGGGCGAATCTTCTTCAGGGCGCTCTGAGCGCCATGATCGGTGGCTTGGTCGCAGCGGTGACCGCCTGGGCGGTTGTGACGGTCACCAACAGGCACGCACGTCGGCATGCCGCGCAACAGCACGCGGTTTCCGCCGCGCAGGCCGCTCTTGCTGAGGTCGATGTGCTCTTCACGTCCGTCCTCGCCATCAAGCCCTGGAAACGTCGGCTCTTCGAGGACGGCTGGAAGAGGGAACTGAACGCAGCAAACTCCCGCTTCCTCATCCGAACGAAAGGTCACCAAGCGGTGATCGCCTCGGTGGATACAACCTTCGCGGCCCGGGTGAACGAGTTGCGGACAGCCATGATCGAGGCAGCGCCACACTCCGAAGATGACCATGAACGCTGGCGAGACCAGGACGCCGGCAACTTCTTCGAGGCAGGCCAGCGTCTCATCCGCGAGATCACTCAATGGCTTGAGAACCGCTGACGATCTAACTGCAATTGGCAGGAATCTGACGGGAGTTGACCGCTCCAGCCGTTCTCACTGCCGTCACTGTGACGGTTCGCTGAACGCTCCACGGGGTCTCCGGCGACGCTGACCTGCCGGGCGTGCCAGGGGGTCGCATTGCCGGTCACGGACAGCGTCTGCCAGCGGGGGTGCTGCTCGGCGGCTTGTTGTTCCCGTCGCCGGCGGCACCTTGATCGCGCGAGGGACCGCCCCGGAGGCGCTCTGCGGCGCCCGGCACCGTCTCCAGCGCGCGCAGGGCTTCGGCGACGGGACGCCGAGCGGCGTGATTGTCTGCGCACGCGGCCAGGAACTGCAACAGCTGGCGCTCCCGGCGTTCCTGACTGCGGGCCAGGCACCGTACAAGGGCGAGCCGTAGCCGATGGTGTCGGCGATCTGGGCCAGGCTGAGGTCGTCGGCGCGCAGGTGGTCGCGGGCAAGGGTCATGCGCCATTCGGTCCAGTACTGCATGGGGGCTTGGCCGAGTGCGTCCCGGAACGCCCGCGCGAAGGCGGCGCGGGACAGGCCGCTGATCGCGGCGAGTTCAGGACTGTCGAGGGGTGGGCCGCGTTCTCGTGCATGGCTTGCAGCGCGGCGCCCAGCCGGGGGGGTCCGCGGCCGCCCGGTACCAGCGCGGTGCGGTCGCGCTGCTGCGGAAGTCGCTGCGGATGGCCAGGACGAGCAGCAGGTCCAGGAGGCGGTCCAGGACGATCTGCTGGGCGAGTTCGCTGCGGACCAGCTCCCGGGACAGCAATGTGATCACGTCCCGCAGCGGGTCGTCGTCGGCTGCCGAGAGGGTCATCACCTGGGGCAGGGCGTCGAGCAGCCCGGCGCCGACATCTCCGGAGAACTGGTAGGCGCCGCGCAGGAACACGGTGGCCTGTGGGTTGTCCCCGGGGTTCATCTGGGCGTGGCGTGCCCGGAATTCTTCCGCATCATCAAGGAGCCCGCAGGCCCCGCAGCCAGCGACGCGATGCGCACGCGCTACGCGGCACGGCCGGCCCTTCCCGCGGAAGAGGCATGAGGCGTTCGAGACCCTGCATGGAGGCGGGCAAGGCGGTCATCGGTATCTGCCTCGATGCCCAGCGCGTCGGGGAGTCGCTCGGCGCGGCAGGGGGCGCCCAGCCCGAACACGGAGATCGGCTCTCCTTCCCGTGAGACTCACCGACGCCAGCCGCGCACGCACACCCCTTGGCGACGGTCTACTACCGCACGAACCTGACCACGCGGCAGCTTGCCCCGCTGTTCGGCGTCTCCCCGGCCGCCGTCTGCCGGTGATCCAGCGCCGACGCGACTGCCCGCGCCTGCCTCAGGCTGTCGGGTCCCAGAGCCCGCCGGCTTCGCCACGGGCGAGGTGCTCGGCGTAGACGCCGACCTTCCAGGCGATAACGGAACCGGCACTCCTCCAGCGCCCGGATCTGTGCATCGACGCGCTGTCGATGGGCATCGAGCAGGCTCAGGCGTTCAGCCTCGTTGCCCGGTCCGTGGCGTACCAGTTCGGCGAAGTGCTTGAGGTCGGCGAGTGGCATACCGGATTCGCGGAGCTTGACGCAGATCAGCAGCCAGTCGACATCGAAGGAGGTGTACCGCCGTCTGCCGCCCGATGTGCGCTGGACCGGCCCGACGAGCAGACCCTCGCGCTCGTAGAAGCGCAGAGCGTGCACGCTCAGTCCGGTCCGCTCGGCCACCTCGCCGATGCTCAGCGACTGCGCGGCAGCCTCGGTGGTCGTCATGCCGCTCACTCCTGGACTTGATCTAGACCTCGCTCTAGATCCTAACGTCAGCGGTATGACCTTTACTGATCAGCAGCCACTCGGCTCGCCCTTCTCGGCCGTCACCACCGCTGAGGACATCGTGGCCGACCGTGACCTTTTCGGCAGGACCGCTGTGGTGACCGGGGGTTACTCCGGGCTCGGTCTGGAGACCACCCGGGCTCTGACGGCCGCCGGAGCCCGGGTCGTCGTTCCCGCCCGCCGCCCTGACGTCGCCCGTGCCGCTCTCCAAGAGGTGAAGGGTTGCAAGGTCATCCCCATGGACCTGGCCGACCTCCACAGTGTCCGCTCTGCCGCTGCGCACATCAGCGGCTGTCTCGACCGGCTCGACCTCTTGATGGCCGTTGCCGGAGTCATGGCCACCCCGGAGCGACGTGTGGGGCCCGGCTGGGAAGGCCAGTTCACCACCAACCACTTCGGACACTTCATGCTCGCCTGCGAGCTCTACCCGCTCCTCGCCGCCGCAGGCGGAGCGCGGGTCGTCGTCAACAGCTCCGCCGGACACACACTGACCGGCATCCGCTGGCACGACCCGCACTTCCGCACCGGCTACGACAAGTGGCTGGCCTACGGCCAGGCAAAGACCGCCAACGCCCTGTTCGCCGTGCACCTCGACGCCCTCGGGCAAGGCGATGGAGTCCGCGCGTTCGCCGTTCATCCAGGCAAGATCATCACCGGTCTCCAGCGCGAGATGGCCCTCCAGGAACAGATCGACCGCGGCTGGGTGGATGAGCACGGCAACGTGGTCGGCGCGGACTTCAAGACCCCCGCCCAGGGCGCCGCCACCGGCCTGTGGGCCGCCACGTCCCCGCTCCTCGACGGCCGCGGCGGGCTCTACCTGGAGGACTGCGACATCGCCCGCGTCTCCGCCCCCGACACTCCCATGGACGAAGGCGGCGTCCGCGCGTACGCCGTCGACCCCGACGGCGCCGCCCGGCTCTGGGACCTCTCCGTCGCTGCGACCGGCGCCACGCCGTTCACGGCCGCCCCGGGCCAGCCCGCAACGCGATCCGCCGCCAGCGGCACAGGGATCTAGAAGCCATCTCATTTTGGTCCGGCGGCGCGCCTGAATGCGGGTGGTCCTGAAGGAGGGCTGTGTCGCATGATCATGCCATGACGAGTCCTGCCGCCTTCCGGGACCAGACCAACTGGTCCGGTGGCTACTACGAGTTGGCCATAGAGGTCGGGTCGAGTGACGATGCCCAGATTCAGGCCGTCCTGAGTGCTCTGTGGTCCGCCGCCGACGTGCACGGGTGCTTCGGGCAGAGAGACCATGAACCTGAGGAACAGGATCCCGTGCCCTGCACCGTGGGATCACTGGCCGAGTTCGGACACCTCCACGGTCAAGTCCGCCTGCCGACAGGCCAACTGGTCGTCTGCGGTTGTGTGGCTGTCCGGGGCGGTGATGAAAGCAGTGACTGGCTGGACTTCTACGTCCCCGTCGGTGCGTTGGACAACGCCGGTCTGGCCTACTGGGACGGCCGGCCCTTCTTCCGATCCGACGTGACGGACGACTGGCTGGCCGCTATCGGCAAGGAGACGTTCACCAGAGCGGCCTTCAGCTTGGGGGTCGTCGGGTTCGAGGTCTCCGGCTGCTCGGACGCTGCAACCCTGGCGGGCCAGATGCCAAAGGAGCGAGGCATCGGATACCTGCTTCCCGAAGATGGCACCCTCCACTACGGGCCTGCCAACACCTGAGCGCGCACTCAGCTCCTCCCGGACTCGAGTCTGCGGTAGCAGATGATGGTGCAGGCGATGCTCGCGAAGGCGAGGAAGTGAGCGGCTTTGCGTTCAGCGCGGCGAGCGCGGTGGTTCTGCGCATACGGCGGCGTCCCGGGGGGCCGGGCCTGCTGTCGTGTCCGGGCGGAGCAAGGATGCGGGACATGCGCATGAGGTCTCCCGAGGAAGTGGGTGGGTGACGCCCGGGTCCCGGCGGGCCCGGGTGGCGTGTGGGCTGAACGGCGGTCAGGTGGCCGGCATCAGCCACCACTGCCGGCAGTCGTCGTTCAGCCAGGGCCACTGCCGAAGGTCCGTGCCGTCGGTCGTACCGCAGTCCGCGGAGTTGTTGGCGTAGTGGGCGATCCAGTTCCCGGTGCCGTCAGTCGCGGACGCGGGTCCCCTGCGCAGGCAGGCGCCTGGATCAGGGTCACCGCGCTGGTCATCCATGACTCGGGATGCGACAGGCACGTGACGCTCCCTCATCGAACCGGATCGCGCTGAAGGGAAGTTGGGAGCCGCCTGTGCGGGTGTCCATACTTCGCGCACGCCCTCGGAAACACATCAGAAATCCGCACCCCGCCCCTTCATGCCCCCGGAAACCACGTATGTCGAAAGTATTGACGCGTCCAGTTCCCCCCACTTAACGTCTGCTCGATCTTACGAACATCGTTCGATTTTTCGGACAACTGGCGTCGTTCGGAAGGATTGTCTACGAGGCGTCCCCCCGGCCAAAGGACCGCAGAAGCAGAAGTCCCACGAGAACAGCATGCCGGCGCAGCACTGCGTTCCGCGTCGTGCGGTGGCCGCGTCGGTCCCGTCGACGCCGAGAGCGAGCTACCGCCACCACCGCACCGCCCCCGCTGGTGGCACCCGCAGAAAGACAGGAAACGTACATGCGCACTCTTCTCTCCCGGCTGTCGGCGCTACTGGCCGCCGCCTGCCTCCTCTTCACAGGCCAAGTCCTGACCGCACCCGACCGGGCAGCGGCAGCCGACCCCGGCTACCTGATGGTGCACTTCACCGGGGAGGGAGCGACCAACCAGCAGATGTACCTCTCGCACAGCACCGACGGCCTGCACTGGAACGACCTCAACGGCGGCGGCATGGTCCTGCGCTCCACCGTCGGCACCAAGGGCGTACGCGACCCCGCATTCGTCCGGTCCCCCGACGGCAGCAAATACTGGATCATCGCCACCGACCTGTGCATCAGCTGCGGCCAGGACTGGAACTCCGCCATCAACAACGGCAGCCGCAACCTCGTCGTGTGGGAGTCCACCGACCTGGTCACCTGGTCACAGCCGTGGCTGCTCAACGTCGCCGGCGCGATCCCCGACGGCCGCAACGCCTGGGCACCCGAAGCGATCTGGGACCCCGAGAGCAACGACTACGTCCTGTACTGGGCCACGAACGTCCCGTTCAACGGCGTCAAAAAGCACCGCATCTTCGCCGCCCACACCAGCGACTTCCGCACCATCACCACCCCCCAGCTGTACATCGACCGCCCCGGCACCCAGGAGATCATCGACACCCAGATCATCGAAGTGCCCCCGGGCGTCGGCAACTACCGCTATGTGCGGGCCTCCGGTGACGGACAGATCACCCTCGAAGGCAGCAACTCCATCCTGGGCACCTGGACCAAGCTAGGCGACCTCTCCGGCATCGGCCTGACCGGGTCGATGGTCGAGGGCCCGATGTGGATGAAGTTCAACGGCACCAACAAGTGGGCGCTCTACCTCGACCAGTACGCCACCAACCGCGGCTACATGCCCGTCACCACGACCGACCCCTCCAACCCCGCCGCCTACCAGCAGCTGGCGTCGACCAGCTACAACATGGGCGGCACCAAGAAGCGCCACGGCTGGATCATGAACCTCACGGCCGCCGAGGAGAGCCGCGTCCTCGCCCGCTGGCCCAACACCCCGGCCAACCGGCTCCAGTCGTTCAACTTCCAGGACCGCTACGTCCACCACACCAACTTCGACGTGCGCATCGATCCGAACGTCAGCCCCGTCGAGGACTCCCAGTTCCGGCTGCGGCCCGGTTTGGCGGGCACCGGCACCGTCTCCTTCGAATCGGTGAACTACCCCGGCTACTTCCTGCGGCACGCCAACTACGACTTCCAACTCGTGCACAACGACGGCAGCAGCCAGTTCGCCGCGGACGCGACCTTCCGGCAGGTCGCCGGGCTCGCCGACTCCACCTGGTCGTCGTTCCAGTCGTACAACCACCCCGACCGCTACATCCGCCACTACGCCTACGAGTTGCGCCTCGACCCGATCACCACCGCGACGGCGCGCAGTGACGCCACCTTCCGCGTGACGAGCTGACCCGACACCGACAGGGATGCCGGCGCCTCCCGGGAGAGCGCCGGCTCCTTCCGGAGGCATCCTGGTATCCGTACGGGCAGCCACCCCAGGTTTTGCAAGGTAGTTGGGAGCGGCTGTGGGGCGCTTCGAGCGCCCCTCGGCCGGCCCCTGGGGACCGCGTCCGCACCTGCGCGACGCACCATTGAGGGGGCGATGGGGATAACCGCAGCACGCACGGCAGCAGTCGTGCCGGCCACATGGACCACGCTGATCTTGCTCCTGCTTGCGCCGTCGCCCCTGCCAGAGCATTGGCGCTACTACATCTGCTCTCCAGCGAGCGTGGGCCTGTGGCTGCTGGCCATGCTCGTTTCGCCCCTGCCGTGGTCTGCACCGTGAAATGGCCATGGATCAAGTCGGGCGGCAGGTGAACCTCGGGGTGCACACGAGCCCGCCGACCACCCCTTAAGGCCTGGTCATCAATGAAGTTGCGCCGTCTTGAAGTAGCTGGTCAAGGAGCTGGTGTGGCGTCGGTTCAGGACGCTCGGACCGGTCGTGGGCGGATGTCCAACGGGTAGATCTCTTGGCAGTGGTGGCGTCGAGGTCCGTCAGGACGAGCAGGACTCCTGCGAACTGCCCATGCCGTGAAGGAATCAGCGTCATGGGGGCATCGTTCATGCCTGCATGACGACCTTCGTTCTCGTTCCCGGCGGCTGGCGCGGCGGCTGGTACTTCTCCGGCTTGGCCGACCGGCTGCGCGCCGCCGGACACCGGGCGCTGACCGTTACACCCACCGGTGTCGGCGACCGCGCCCACCTGAACTCGGCCAACGTCAATCTCGACACCCACATCGACGACGTGCTCGCCGTACTCGCTACCGAGGAGGTCAGCGACGCTGTTCTCGTCGGGCACAGCTACGGCGGCATGGTGATCAGTGGTGCCGCCGACCGCGCCCCTTCCGGCGTGGTGCGCCGCCTGGTCTACTGCGACGCCTACGTACCCGAGGACGGCCAGTCCTGTTGGGACCTGACCACCGATGCCTACCGCAGCCGGTTCCTGGACGGTGCGGCGGCGGACGGTTACGCGGTCCAACCGCCGTCCGGCAGCGACCCGCGCGTGACCGCACATCCACTGGCCTCTTTCCTCCAGCGGATCCGGCTGGACGCGGCCGGCCTGCGTGACGTCAAGACCCGGGATTACGTGTATCTGTCCGGGTGGGCCGGCACGCCCTTCACCACCGTCCGCGACCGACTGGCCAACGATCCAACCTGGCGTGTCCACACCCTGGTCAGCGGCCACGACGTCTGCAGGGATGCCCCGCAGGAGTTCTTGGAGATCCTTCTGCTGGGCGAATAGCCACGACGCGGTGCGCGGACGTCCTCATCTGTCGTGTGGTTCATCCGGCAGTGATGGCGTCGAGGTTCGTCAACACGAGGAGGGCGCGCAGGAGGTGGGTGGCGCGGGCGGGATCGGTGCAGGGCGAGGACGTGCGAGCCGTGGCGGTGGTGTTTGCTGCAGGAACCGGGCGGCCGACAGCACGTCGGAAGTCGATACGACGGACGATGCGGTGGGTGTCTTCTCGAGGACGCAAGACCGTGAGCTCCCCGCGACAGAGTCCCCAGTTCGCGCCGGTCAGGCGGCAGCGGCCCGCAGATCCGCTGCCGTCAGCAACGACAACAGCCTGATGCCCTCTGCCGCGAGGGCATCAGCACCGCCTTGCTCACGGTCAATCACGCACAGAGCCTCATGCACCTGAGCCCCCAGCCCACGCAAGTCCGCGGTCGACAGCACGATCTGTCCGCCGCTGGTGACCACATCCTCAACGACCAGCACACGACGACCCTCGACGTCGGCACCTTCGGCAAGACGGCACGTGCCATACGGCTTGGCCTGTTTGCGCACGAACGCACAGGGCAGACCCGTGTGTCGGCCGAGCGCGGTCACCACCGGAATGCCGCCCATCTCCAGACCGGCAAGCACCTCCGTGTCCGACGGCACCAGCGGAGCCATCCGCTGGGCAATCTCGTCCAGCAGGACGGGATCGCCTTCGAAGCGGTACTTGTCGAAGTACTCCGTGGCAGTACGTCCAGACCGGAGCGTGAAATCCCCGGCCAGATGAGAGACAGCATGGATACGGCGAGCAAGATCAGAATGTGTCACAGGCGTCCAGTCTTCCAGCAGTCCCGGGCAGCCTGCACACCGGCTCCCTGCACGGAGCCAAGTCCCAAGGCCCCACTGTTCTTGCCGACACCGTGAACACGGAGCCGACACCGTGAATACCAAACACCCCTGCGGCCTGCGGCCGCAGGGGTGTTCACATTCCCTTGCGTCCACAACGGCAGTGACGCCGACGTGCTCATGCAGCATGTCGGGCAACACACGGTCCGGAAGGGAGCCGTGGGGGCCTCTGGGCGGGGTGCCTCATACGTCCAGACGATCCAGCCAGGCGTCTTGACCATCCGCCAAGCCGAAGGCCAGGGGCAGTGGCTCAAAGCGGCAATGGAACGTCATGCCGTTGTCGCGACCTGCGCCCGTCACACGGTGGTCCCACGCATCCGGGACATCTGCGTCGCCTTCCACTGCCAGTTCGAAGAAGGTGGTGTGGCGGGGGAAGCGGCGGATCGGGTGCGGGGTGTGCTCCTCAGCGACGGGCCGCAGGACCCGGACGCATGCCAGCCCGCACTCCTCTGCCACTTCCCGCAGCACAGCCTCTTCCAGAGGCTCCCCTGGTGCCACACCCCCTGCCGGAACATGCGTGCCGGGTGGCAGGTCTGCATCGTGGTCGAACACCAGCAGCTCCACCGGCCGTCCCGCGCGGCGTCGCAACACATAGGCGGCCACCCGGAGGCGTAACGTCAACTCCTGCATTCCCGCAGCGTAAGGGCTGCACTGCCCGATCACGTGAGATACCCAGATCGGGGAGACACTCCCTAGATGATCAATTCCAAGGGATGCCTGCGGAGGGTGTGGGGTGGGCAGCGGACGAAGCCACCGCGAGACGGTCAGACGGCGGGCTGCCGGCCATGGTTGTCGAGGTGGCAGCGGGCGGTCAGGCGTCAGGGTCGACTCCGGGGTGCGTGAACCGCACGGGCTTGCCCAGCGACCGGGCGTAGGCGATTTCGGCTCGGGTGCTGTCTCCGATGTAGTCGCCGACTACGAACACCTCATCAGCGAGCCGGATCTTCGCCCGGTGCAGATCGTCGAGTCGAGCCTTCAGCGCCTCGGCCTCGACAGGATCGGACCAAAGTTCGTGCGGCGACTTCATGTCACAGCCCGGCTTGACGACAATCCTTCCGGCTTTGGTCTCCCGCAGATCGGCCTCGTTCATCTCGGTCATGAAGCGGGTGGAGCCGCAGATCACGACGATACGCGGGAGGCTCAGCTGCTTCTTCGCGTCGGCGAGCTTCTCCTCGGGGGTGAGCAGTTGCGGGTATGACACTGGTTCCTCCTGGTGGTGTGGCCCAAGGTGTGCCTGCGGAGACGAGAACGAGGCACTCTATGCGACGACCGACGACATCCTGAAGGAGCATCCTGGGCTGGTGCCGTGGCGCCCGCCGGTCGGCATTACGCCCCGCCTGAGCGATGCCGAACCCGATCACCCTGATGGCGATTCTTGAAATCGACCAGCGCAGATCTTGTTCCTCAGCTGATTCGGACATCAAGGATCTGAGGACGTGGCGGATCGCTCGGGTTGCAGATCTTGATCGTCTTGGGCTTGCGGCCGGCTCGTCGGCGCAGCCAGGATCGACTGCATGATCAAGGGTGTGATGTTCGACTTCTCCGGGACCCTCTTCCGGATCGAATCGGCCGCGCAGTGGCTGCGCGCGGTGACAACGAAGGCCGGTCTGGACGTGCCCGAGGGTGAACTCGACGCGTGCGTCAGCCGGCTGGAAGAGTTCGGGGCTCAGCCCGGAGGGGTTCCTCCGCACACAGTGCCGCCCCATCTGGAGGCACTGTGGCGGGAGCGCGACCTGACCGCCGAACGACACCGGCCTGCCTTCACAGCCCTTGCCCGGGAAGCGAAGCTGCCTGCGGCTGACCTGGCCGAGGCCCTGTACGAACGTTCCCAAGTGCCCGGGGCATGGCTGCCTTATCCCGACACCGAGGAAACCCTCCGCGCCCTGCGTGGGCGAGGCATCCCGGTCGCTGTCGTCAGCAACATCGGCTGGGACATGCGCCCTGTCTTCCGCGACCACGGTGTCGATGACCTTGTGGACGCCTACTTCCTCTCCTTCGAGTGCGGGGTGAAGAAGCCCGATCCCCGGATCTTCCAGATGGCCTGCGACAAGCTCGGAGTGACGCCCGGCGAAGCACTCATGGTGGGAGACGAGCCTGTTGCGGACGTCGGCGCTGCCGAGCTGGGGTGCCAGGTCCACCTGGTCGATCCCTTGCCCGTGGACCGGCGTCCCGGCGCACTGGCCGAGGTGCTCCCACTCCTTTGACGTGGCCAGACCGACGCGACTTTCGGCGCGATGTTGAGGGCCCGGCGCCCGAAGGTCGTCGGGCCCTGGCGATCGGTGAGGGACAGTCAGTCGTGGTCGGTCGCGGAGAAGGTGCGGAGGACCGGGTCGATCCCGGGGACGAGGTCGCTGATGGTGATGTTGTCGATCCAGCGGTGCGGGATCCGGCCGTCGCGTCCGGGCCTGACGGCGCTGGCCCCGCGACCCGCTCGCCATTCAGATATGCGCGGATCGTCTTGCGGTCGCGGCCCAGATGCCGGGCGAGCGCCGAGATCGTCCACCCCTGGCGACGTAGAGCATGCGCGTCCAGTCTTCCTCCCGCGTGAGCATCCGAGCCCCCGAACAGGCCGAACCTTGAGCACACGCAGGCTGTCCACCACGGGCTGGCTCCAGCCCGACACACCGAACAAGATCGCCCGAAGGGTGAGGAAGCAACCCGAGCAGGTTTGCCCCGCAAGCAGATCACGCCCGGGGAGATTCAAATATCCCCACCAACCCTCGCCACGATGCAGGCCATACTCGGCTTCACCTCCGAGGCCAAATGGCTCCGCCATGCTCGTGCCCGCCTGCGCCACCTCAGAACCCGCTGACTCCGCCACGAGCAGTCCCTGGCATCGTGTGGCCCATGGGCGAACTGGTTGAGCGCGTCGACGAGCAGGACCAGGTGCTGGGAGTGGTTGACCGAGCCGAAGCGATTCGTCAGGGCTGGCTGCATCGCATCGCCACAATCGTGTGCCGCGACGAAGACGGACGATTCCTTGTTCATCGCCGCCCGGACGATTCGTCCCGCTTCCCTGGTCACTACAACTGGATGCTTGGTGGTGCCGCGGATGTCGGCGAATCGTACGAGGAGGCGGCAGCCCGGGAGTTGTCAGAGGAACTAGGCGTTCATGCCGCCCCCCGCTTCGTGCTCAAATTTCTGTGCGCGGGGGCAATCAGTCCCTACTGGCTCGGACTGCACGAGGTCGTCATCACGGCACCCGTCCGGCCGAATGTCCAGGAAGTCGCCTGGTACGACTGGCTCACCGAGCCAGGGCTCGAGTCCCTCGTACAGCAGCAGAAGTTCGTCCCAGACGCCCGCGAGGCGTTCCATCGATACCGCGACCCGAGCCGGGCAGACCGCCCCCTGAGTTAAGTCCGTCATCGGCTCACCACACTTGGTTCATTCATGGGTTCAACACCGTCGATGTTTCTGAACTCCCGGACTTTCGCCTCAGGTTACGGTCTTTTGGGCTTTACGACTCGCAACAAAATGAGCGCGGCTTGGCTGCGCACGGTACTCGCGCGGCCACGTCGACGGGGTGAAATTCCTGTAGCTCCGCAGGCCAAACTGGGCAGACTGTCGGAATGGACGATCAAGAATCCAACCTCGACACCAGCGCTGCCCGGGATGTTGCCGTGACTGACGGATCGATGATGTCTGACACGACGCGCGAGGCTCGACGGATGTCGTTCAACGCCGATGCGCTGACCTACCAACGGGGCAGACCACGCTACCCCGACGCGATCTTCGACCTGCTGACAGAGCGGTGCGGACTGCGGCCCGGCGCGCGGGTGCTAGAGATCGGTGCCGGGACGGGCCTCGCTACCGAGCCGTTGTTGGCGGCCGGCGCGCACGTGGTCGCGGTCGAGCCCGGCGAGAACCTGGCCGCGATCCTCGCCGCCGATCTCGCGTGCGACCGGCTGGAGATCACTGTCAGCGACTTTGAGTCCGCAGACCTGCCAGGCGGATTCGACCTCGCGGTGGCGGCGACAGCGCTGCATTGGCTCGACCCGGCCACATCGACCGCGAAGATCGCCGGGCTGGTGCGTCCGGGTGGCTGGCTGGCGGCATGGTGGAACGAGTTCGGCGACGCCAAGCGGCCGACGATCTTCCGCGACCGGCTCGATGAGGTCTACCACGACCTGCTGCCCGCCGAGACTGGCTACCGGGACAGCCGCTCGCACGTGCTCGACACCGACCGCTGGCGCAGGCAGTTGACCGCCGGCGGCTACTTCGACGACGTCTCAGTCGAGATCATCGAATGGAATCAGATCCTGACCGCCCAGACCGCGCGGGACCAGTGGTCCACATTCCCGAACATCGCCGAACTCGCCCCGCCGAACCGCGCGGAGTTTCTCACTCGCCTCGGTTCGCTCGTCGACGAACTCGGCGGCCAGGTCGCAGACCCGCGCCTGACGGTCATCTACACTGCTCAACGCGTCCACAACTCGCAGTGATCCAATTGGACAGCGGTCCAGAAGAGCGCTCTGACATGCGCGACGATCTGTGGGCTCCATCGACTGGAGTCACAGCGACGGTTTCAGCCGTCGCCGGCAGATGACGGCACAGCCGAGTGTGACGAAGGCATGGTGGATGTCGTCGCGAATCTCCCCGCGGATGGGCAATCGGCGAAACCAGTGCAGCAGCGCGATCGTGCCCTCGACGACCCAGCGGTAGAGGCCCAGGCCGGACCCGTGTTCGGTGCCGCGCCGGGCGATATGCGGGGTGATCTCGAATCTGCGCACCCGGTTGCGGTAGAGGTCGTGATCGTAGCCGCGGTCGGCGTACAGGTGCCTGGGCCGCTGTAGCGGTTGGCCGCGCTTGCCGCGGATCGGCGGTACGGCCTCGATCAGCGGGATCAGCTGGGTTACGTCGTTGCGCTTGCCGCCGGTGGTGATCGTGGCCAGCGGTATTCCGTGGGCCTCGACGATAATGCGGTGCTTGCTGCCGGTCTTGCCTCGATCCACCGGGGATGGACCGGTGGCCGGCCCGCCCTTCATCGCCCGGACATGGCTGGAGTCGACGGTGGCCCGGGAGAGGTCGACAGCGACATCCCGCCCTGTCAGCGCTCCAAAACCCTCGCCGAACGCGCCGCCTGGCAGTTCGTCGCGGACGAAGGCGGCGGGCTGGAACTGGCAGTGATGCATCCCGTGGGGGTCCTCGGACCACTGCTCGGCCCCGACGACCCGCCGTCCCTGCGCCTGGTGCGCAGAATGATCGAGGGACGGGTGCCGGCCTGCCCTCCCTTCGGGATGGGCTTCGTCGACGTGCGCGACGTCGCGGATCTGCATCTGCGCGCGATGACCGGTCCGGCGGCCGCCGGCGAGCGCTTCCTCGCAACCGCCGGGCACAGCCTGCGGGTTGTCGAGATCGCGCGCATCCTCCGTGACCGCCTGGGCGAACGCGCCGCCAAGGCCCCGGACCGCGAACTGCCCGTGTGGCTCGCACGAGCGCTGGGCACCGTGAACCCGGAACTGCGACTGCTCAGGCACCAGCTCGGCCGGGATCTCGACGCCACAAGCGCCAAGGCGGAGCGGCTTCTCGGCTGGCGGGCCCGTCCCGTCGAGGACACCATCGCGGAGACCCGCCGAAAGCTCCTCGCCCACGGCGTCGGGAAATGACCGGCTCATAACCGGCCTACGCGGCAGCCTTGGAGGCACCGAACGGCTCGGTGACGGCGGTGGCGAGCACCGGCTGGTGGCCGAGACGAGGGCTCAGGCGGTCTCCAGGTGCCGCACCGTGGTGAGCCCAGACACCAGCGGCGGGGCGCGTCGCTGTGCGGTGTGCACGGCGGCTTCGGACGCCTGGAGGGACAGACCCGCCTGCCGGTGGCGGTGTGCCAGCGCGCTGACACGGCCGAGATGTCGGCGGACGCCTCGGCACCGCGCTGGCGTCACTGGAGTGTGGCTGCGGCGCCCGGGGACTACTACGCGCCGGTTCCCTGATCGACGAAAAGCCCGGCCCTGGTGGCCACGAGCGTGCCGTTGGCCGCGGGATCCTGTGGCGCGGCAAGGGCCTTCTCACTGTTGCACAGCAGCTGGACCTTTCCCGCCGCCGCCAGAGTGACCGTCCCCGTGGCGCTCAGCGAAGCCTCGTTGTAGCCGCTGCCGCGAGGCGTGGCCATGTTGGGGCCACCGGTGACCCTGCAATTCCCCTTGTCGGCGTAGATGAGGAAGGCGGAACCGGTGAGGGTGTACGTCCCGGCAGGAAGCGACAGAGCGACGACCTGTGTGTCCGTCGTCCCGATGGAGTGCACTGCCGTCGCCTTGTAGACATCGCCTGGAGCGGCGGAGGCGGCGGCGACCCTTTGCGAGGCATTCGCAGTGGCTCCCGCGTAAGTCGCTCCCAGGGCGGCCATGGCGATGGCTGACATCCCCATGATTCTGATCTTCATGATTCTGCGCATGACCAACTACCCCCTGAAATGCCAGATTGACGTCCGCTCAAAATACCGTCGGCGCAGCTCCATTGGGCGGAGTGCGGTCCGCTCGCCTGAATGGCCACCGGCCCGTGGATTTCGGTTCCCCTTCTGTTCACGGAGCGTCTTCAGCGTGGCCACTGATCGGATGACGCTTGTGAGGCTGAGGTGAGGGCATCCCGGCTCCACGAGGAGTTGCAGCGCCGCGATCCCGCATCGGCGGCAGCCGCCGGCGATGGATTGCCAGCAGCCGGCCGCCGACTGCGATGATCGCGAGGGACGCACCCCGTCCCTCAGCCAATGGATGTGAGGCGTGTGGGGTGTTCAGCCGCTGTTGTTGGCACGATGGCCTCATGGAGAACTGCGAGGACAGCCAAATGCCGTCTGCGGGCTGAAACGCGCCCTCTGGCCTGTGGGGATCAAGCGCTGGTCTGTGCAGATTCCTGGTGAACTTCTGGCTGTCGGCTGTCGCTGGTTCGGGTGCTCTGGAAAGGTCCCCAGAGCGGAGCGTCCGTCAGCTGACGGACGCTCGGGCGCAACCTTCCGGTGTTCTGACGTGTCCACGTAGTGTGCTGACGATACGCAGAACATGGCGGACAGCGGCGGCCGCCGCTGCCGCGACCGCCGCTATGGCGTTCGCAACCCCGGCCGCGCACGCCGCCGGAACGACGCTCGTCCTGGACGCCCAGGAGAACTACTACCTCCCCACCGAGGGCGAGGGCCCGAACCTGGACCTCGGCATCACCGCCTCGGGCGGGGACGCCCATGACGTCTCGGTCGCGGTCGACGCGTCGTCCCTCGCCGGGAAGGCCACGATGGTGGTCACGGGGGACTGCGTGAGCACCGGCACCCTGAAGGTGAGGTGCGACGTGGGCCCGCTGTCGGGCAAGGAGTCGATCGACCCGTTCTTCCTGAAGCCCACCGCGGCCGCCAAGGCGGGCGACACCGGCGCCATCACCTACACCGCCACCGCCTCCGACGCGGCCACCGTGAAGGGGAAGACGGACGTCCTGGTCGGCGGGCCGAAGCTCGTGAGCCGGCCCTACCCGGCGCTGAAGGGCATCGCGCCCGGCGCCGTCTTCGAGCGCACCCCGGCCTTCGCCAACACCGGCACATCCCCCGCCGACACGGGCGTCATGCTGCTGGTGCAGGACTCAGACGGCGTCTCTCTCGCCCGTGACCACTCCAACTGCCACTACTCGGACGGGCCCGACGCCGGCGCCTGGTGCCGGTTCGACACCCCGGTCGCGCCCGGCGCGGCCTACGAGACGGACGCGCCGCTGCGCTACACCGCCTCCAAGGACACCATGTACGGCTACAACACCTACGTCGTGTGGCCGGTCGGCGGCACCGCGCCCGACTCCTTCGACCCGTCCGACTTCCCCGAGACCGGCACCGGCGCGCCGCTCGGCCTGAAATCCGTGGCCGCCGGCTCGGGATTCACCGGCTCCGGGTACGGCACCTTTGCCACCACCCAGCACGCCGACTACGAGGCGCTCGGTGACACGGTCGAGGGCAAGGTCGGCGAGACGGTGAGCATCACCGTGGGTGTGCGGAACAACGGGCCGGGCCGGATGGACTTCCGGTGGGGGGACGCCGACAACTCCGGCACGTTCGTGGTGACCCCGCCCGCCGGCACCACCATCACCGGCGTCCCCGGCCCCGACGAGCAGGGCGACCCCGGGCCGCTGTGGAACTGCACACCGGGCAAGGCCGGTGCCAAGAGCTACACGTGCGTCATCGGCAGCACGGACTTCCGGCCGGGCGACGCGGTGACCCAGGAGTTCACGGTGCGGATCGACCGGGTCGTCCCCGGCGCACGGGGCAGCGTGCGGGCGGTGGAGAACCCCCAGTACCCCAATCGTGACGACGACGCGGCGAACGACACCGTGGCGATCGCGGTGAAGGCCACCGGCGCGGCGCCGTCCAGCCCGTCGCCCAGTGCCTCCGCGTCCCCGTCGGCCAGCGCGAGCCCGTCCGGCTCCGGGGCAGGAACCGGCAGCGGGACGACGACTGGCGGCGGGCTCGCCGCCACGGGCGCGGACGGAGTCCTGCTACGGGCGGGCACCGCCGTCCTGCTGGTGGCGGGCGGTGCGCTGGTGTTCCTGGCGGCGCGGAGGTCACGACCGCAGGGCGGCCGCTGACGCCGCCCGCGGCAGGGCGTCAGCGGCCGATGAGGCAGTCCGTCACCTCGCGAACCGCATTTCGTGGGTAGCCCGACCCTGCACAGAGAGTCGGCGCCGACGCACCTCGCCGACAAGTCGCATCCCTGGCATGGCTCGCCGTCAACCAGGAGGTTGACGGCGCGATCTCCGTTGGGAACGCCGTCCACGTTGCCACGAACGGAGGATTGCCGAGAACGTGGTGGGCCCCGCGACCGGGCCCACCATCGGTTTCAGTGCCGGGATTCCCACCACAGGATGAGCAGAGTCACGGCGCCGCTGCCGAGCTTGTACGCCGCGCCCCGCAGGAACTCCCCCGGAGCGTTGCGACCTTGAGCTGGTTGCCGACCAACGCCTTCGTGAGGTTGTACATCCTGCCGATCTGTACCGGGCCGTCGCCTGCACTGTGCTATCGAACGGACTACCGCCGGGTCGTATCCACGGCCGCGAGAACCTTCCAGAGGACTCCGTCTGTTCCCTGAACGAGTTCGGCGCATGCTCGGTATTGGGCCTCAGAGAGCAGTTCAGTATGCGCAGCCGGGTTTCTGTAATTCTTGGTCAGGATTCGCACATCTTCGGGGAATCCGTCTGCTTTGAACAGCCAGTCGGATCTGGGCCATCGGCTGGCGAGAGTACGCATCGCTGACGCGATTGGGCTGGTTGCCGAGCGAGGGGATCCAGCGACGGATCGCATGAAGTAGCCAAGGGTGCCCAGCTCCACGGGTTTCCCGCTCTTGCAGTACTGGGCCATACGCTGAAATCCGCGGTCGCGCAGGTCATCCGCCAGTTCCATGCCGGACACGGCTGTGCTCAGCGGATCGCAGATGAGCCGGACAGCCTCCAACTCAACGGCCTTGCACAAGCCGATAACGGCAGCCGACCAGTCAAGTTCCGTGGCCGTTTTGACGGCAAATCCATCGGCCACAGCGGCAGCCGTCGCCAACATCGTAAGCGCAGGGGCCGACAGGAGGACGGATCGGGAATCACGGGCCAGCAGAACAGCGCGGGCTCGCTCGACCTCAGCTTCCCCGGACAGGCTGCCGAGGAGTCGAATGAGCTCGGCATGGCGTTCAGAGTCGCTGAGTTCTCCGGCTTTGATCTCCCAGATGGACAGGAGTCGCCCGTAGCAGGCGTTGCACAACAAGAGATTCCACTCATCGTGGATGGAGACCGTCAGCTTGGATTTCTTGTCTCTGCCGCATCGGCAGCACGTGAATGTTGTCGCCGTCGCGAGGCGGTACTGCTGCATAGGGCCCCGCGGCGGGTACTTCTTGACCACCTCAAAGCGGAACGGAATTGCTCCCTGACCCATCTGCACCAGCTCCTCCCCTACCTGACAGCCAGTTGTACCTCGTCTCCCGCGGTGTCGCACGTTGCCGGTACCGGTGACCGACCTGCGGGTGCGTACTGCTGCGGGAGAGCGCCTCCGCTTCCAGGATCGTCGAACGACCCGCTCCGTTGGGTGACTTGTCGTATGAGCCGACGTACCCCCGTGCGGTCAAGCAGCCCACGTTGATGGCGCAAACGGTCCACTGGCTGCAGCGCCGCATCGACTCCGACGCGCTGGACCGGGCAGGCGGACCCGGCTCGCGGACCGACGCCCGAAGCCGGGCGTGCTGCGCGATCTCACGGTGAGCGGCAAGACCCCGCGGGGCGCGGCCAGGGCAAAGGGCCGACGCCAACTCCGTGCGCACCCGCTGGCACCGGGCAGCCGCTCCCACACCCGTTCCCGCCCGCCGACCCCGGACGGTGCGGCCCCGAAGGTTCCTCCAGCGGACGATGAGTGGTACCCGATCGCGGTGCGCAGGTACGCGTCGCTGACCGACTCGGGCCAAATGCAGTTCTACGGGGCCAGCGACTGGACGATGGGGCAGTACGCAGCGGAAGCCACGGGTCGGAGCTAGAGGGCGCAGAGGATCCACGCGTCGCCCGCGTGACGATGGAGGCTTACGCCGCAGGGTCGTTGGGGACTCCCCCCGGCTGAGCAGACCAGGCACCTCCGAACGTAAGAGGTGGGCGGTGCCCCGGCAAGGGGTAACCAAGGCACCGCTTGACGCCAAGATCATTCGTGAGGGCGGATCACCAGCTCAACGATCAGACCCCACAGCACCTTTACAGCTGCTGCGACGACGAACTTTGAGGCCAGATCCCTGCGCCACTCCTTCTTGTTCTCGGCCACCTTCCACCTCCTGATTCCAGCTCCAACGCGGATGAACGACGGGCGTGCCCGTCCGGGGCTCCGGCAAGGGAAAACCGGTCCCCGTCTGTGGAAGGTGCCGCCCTCGGGCCCAAAACCCCTTCCGGGCCCGAGGGCGGTCCCCTTATTTCCGCGCCTGGAGCTGGTGGTTCAGGCGATGGAACCTCCCACGGTAGCGGCACATTCGCCAACTGGTCAGTCATCTGGCGCTACTTGATGGGCACCCGGAGAGCTCTGACGCGTGCGATCCCTGGGCGTACACGCCCGGAACAGGTCCGCATGAGGCTGCGCTGGTTTGAGATGGACTCGCCGATCAGCCCGTGCTCGTGCCAGCCCCGAAGGAAGGCAACACGCGGTCTCGGCCCGGGAGGTTCGCGGGCATCGCCGGCACGAGATCCTGTCTGCGGCCAGGTGCCGGATCGCGTCCAACGTCTGCCGTGACCCTAGCCCTCGGGCTGCCCGCCCCGCTCCTGAAGCCATGCGGACGCGGCTCCCAGGAGCGAGGTCCCGCTGTTCGCTCGTAGGTGGTGATCAGGCGTTCGAGCGAGGCGAACTGGACGGCGAGGTGGCCGATCCCGTAAACCATGCGCCGCAGCCGTGCCAGCGGGAAGAGGTATCGCAGGACAGACGGACCGGGACCAGCACCAGCACCAGCACCAGCACCAGCACCAGCACCAGCCGGTGATGCTCGTGGTCCCAGCTGAGGAAGGTGACCTGCCGGCCCTGGTGAACCACGCGGGCGCCGAAGACCACGCGGTATCACGTGATCATCTCGTCGCTGCGGGCGGTCTTGACGCCCCAGTGCGCGACGAAGGCCGGCGCGGTGTCTCGCGCCGACCCGGTCGACAAGCCGGTTGACCTGGGCCGAGGGCAGCACCGACCGGGACAACACATCCCGGCCGTGCGGCACGAGCTCACGAATCCATCCGCCCACGTCGCCCGCTGGCCCTCGCCACCTCCGTCCGGGACCGAAGCGCAGCGACCAGTCCGTGCCGTCGAGCGCACCCTCGGTCGACAAGTACGACAGACACCAAACATGAAGCGCTCCGGGTCTGATGGAGGCACCGGACTTTCCCGAGTTGGGTGGAGTCATGTCTCGGCTTCGGTCTCGACGAGATCAGCGGCGACGGCAGCTGGGAGCAGTGAGTACGTCCGATGGATGAGGAAGACTGCCATGGGCAGTTCCGCGCATACCGCTAGGGCCGACGACAGCCAGAAATCAGATGTGTTGATGGCGAGCGACACGTCGAACCAGGCGTCGCAGATCAGCAGAACTCCGGTGGCCAGCGCGGAGACGGCGAGGACGCGAGGCCGCTGCCGCCAGCCGAAGTAGGCCGTGGATGCCATGGCCGCGATCAGCAGGATGTCGAACCCGACCCAAGTCGTCCGCCAGTCATGCACGTGGTAGTTGGTCGGCAGGGTCACAGCCAGCAGGAAGGTCCAGGGGACAAGCCCGATGGCGCTGACGGTGAGCAGTTCAAGCGCGTGTCGTCGCTGCTTTTCGGGCATGTCGCGCAGGCTCATGGTGTCTCCATGTGGTGTTGGGGGTGGGAGAGCCGGATGCGGCTGGTCTTTGTATGTCTGAGGCGGCTCGAACGGAGCGGCCATCCAGCTCTGCATGAGAACGTTTCCGTCATCGAAAGCCGCCGCCTGGGATAGCGGACACGGCCGTGGCGGCGCTCGACCCGGTCAGCTCGCCTCGTGGGCGGCCGTGATCAGCGCGGCCAGGTCTTAGGGGGTTGGCGGCATAGGGTCGTGGCATGCGGGTGGTGCGAGATTCGCTGTCCGTCAAAGGGTTCCGCTTGATGAAGCCAGGCGCAGGCGAAGCCGGACAGGCCTGCCGATGCCGAACGCGGCATACAGAAGTCCCGCGGCACCGGGTCGCTACGGCGCCCAGGCCCGAAGTGCCGCATCCACCACCGCTTCCACTGTGTCGTGACCGAGCCTGGCACCCACGAGAAAGCGCTGGTAGACGAGCGGCCCGACGGTCGTCATGGCGAACGTCTCGGCCGTGACGTCGGCGCGCAGGCGCCCCCGGGCGACGGCAGCGGTGACGGCAGGGCGCAGGGAGTCGACGATCTGGGTCAGCACAGTCTGACGGAGGTGCTGCATCCCGTCGTCGTACTGTGCCCCGCCCAGTACGGCGGCGAGAACGGCCCCGGCCTGGGCGTCGTCGAGCCGCTCGCCGAGCTGGCGCAGGTAGTGGACCAGCTCGGCGCGCGGCTCGGCACCGGACGCCGCCCGCACGTCCTCGGGCGCCGGTGACAGGGGCGGCATGCCTGCCTCCAGTGCCGCCAGACGGAGACCGAGCAGGTCGGCCCAGTGACGGTAGACCGTGGCCCGGCCGACTCCGGCGCGGGCGGCGACCGCCTGGTGCGTGACGGCCTCCAGGCCGCCCTCGGTGAGCAGCGCGGTGGCTGCGGTCACCATGGCCTCGCGGCTGCGCACCTGGCGTGGATCGGCTCGCTCCTCCGGCATGCGGCATCCTTCGTGTGAGACAGGTTGCCTCACATGCTAGTCGCAGGGTGTCTCGGACCAGAGGCGTCGTGAGCGAGTCCCCGGCTTGCTTCGCGGGCGCGCCTGACCAGGGCGAACGAGCGGCTGGTCTGGCGCATGACCAGAGTCTGAAGGGCGAGTTGGAGCCCTCTGTCGGCATCGCCTCCGGCCATGAGCCAGAAGTCGGCGGCGTGATCCGCGTACGCCTCCGGGTGACGTGCCACCAGCTCCTCGTAGCGTTCCGCCGCTCGATCCCGCCACGGCCGAGCCTCCTGGTGACGTCCGGCCGCGCGCAGGGCGAGTGCGAGGTGTGCGGGGTACTCGGGGTCGTCGCTCGTCTCCATCAGGGGGCGCAGGCGGGCAACAGCGGTCTCGGGATCACCCAGGAGCAGGTCGACCTCCGCGAGATGGCCGGTCGCCGGTGCGTAGCCCGGCACCCGGCGCCGGGCCGCGTCGAACCAGGACCGAGCCGTGGGCAGGTCGCCTTCGCGCAGCCACATCACCCCGCGGCGGAAGTCCAGTTGGGCGAGCGGGAAGGGCGAGACGCCCCGGTGAGCGGCGCGCGCCTCGTCGAAGAGGTGTTCCGCCTCGGCGGTCTCGCGCCGCTCCGCCTGGAAGACGGCCAGCGCCGACAGCCTGGTGAAATCGGACTGATGGGGCGTCGCGCTCCGCAGCAGGGCGTGGGCTTCGGCAGGGCAGCCGACCGCCTGGAGGATCGACGCCCGTTCCGCGTCCAGGGCGGCCTGCTCCGCGCCGGCCCGGCCTGCCGCGTCGAGGTCGGCCATGGCCTCGGCGAACCGGTGCAGGGTCGCCCGGGTGCGGGCCCGGGCCAGCAGGGCGGCACTGTCGTCAGGTGCGCTCCCCACCATGTGTTCGGAGAGCTGTGCGGCCCGCTCGTAGTCGGCGACGCGGCCCAGGAGGTGTCCGCGGAGCGTCAGGAGGTCGACCAGGACCGCTTGTTGTGCGACGCCGAGTGGCGCGGTCGAGGCCGCCCGGCGTACGGGTGCCGCCATGCCGTCGATCTGGGCCGACAGGTTCACCAGGGCCAGGGTGCCACTGGTCGTGACCGGTTCCTGGTCGGCGAGCACGGGCCGGCCCGTCATGCCGCTTCCGCCTCAGGCTCCGCCGGGGCGAGCAGCGCGGTCATCACCGTCATGAGGTCCGGCGGGTTCGGGTTGGGGGCCACGAGGTACGGGAAGTCGTGCGTGGCCGGCCGGGTGGCCTGGTCGACGCCGTCGCTGATGCGCGGGCCGTCGACGCCGCCCACCAGGAGTGTGTACAGGGTGTCCACGATGTCGTCGTTGGGCGCACGGCCGCCGCAGGTCACGTGGGGGCGCCCGGCGAGCAGCGCGGTCTCGATCTCGAAGCAGCTGTCCTCGGCGAACGGCTTGGAGATGTCGACGACAAGGAAGTCAGCCAGGAGGAGTTCCGTCAGCGGGTGGGCGCCCTGGTCGTCCGGCGGCCAGGCGAGCTCTCCGTCGAGGCGGTCGAAGAAGGCCAGGTTGGCGTTGAACCGCGCCCGGTAGGCCTCGGCGTAGTCCGGTCGTAGAGCGAAGGCGTCCTCCTCGTTGTAGAGGTCTCGGATCTCCAGGTCGCTGTTGACGAGGTCGTAGCTCTTGCTCGCCAGGACGACATTCTTGATCTCGGGGCGGCCCATGCGTTCCAGCCGGACCGGGCGTCCGCCGGAGGTCACGGTCTCGCCGACGACGCCGAGCAGGGGGCCGCAGTCCAAGCCGAACACCACCTCGGGGTCCACCTCGACGACGATGCTCAGCACGTTCAGCCCTTCGAGGACGTTGTCCGCGCCGGAACGGAAGGCCGGCTTCTGCGTGGCGTCGGCGGCCAGAACGCCTGCGAGGTCGATGAAGAACGGGTCGAGTCGTGGTCCGGCGAAGATCCTCAGCCCTTCGGCCTCGGTGGGCTTCTCGCCGCCGACCAGGAACAGGACCTCCTCACCGCTGGACGTCGTGCAGGTGCCGATCTGAAGGGGTTCGTCGCTGCCGGGGATCCGACCGGGCGTGGCGAAGGTGAAATCGAGGCCGTACTCGGTGTCGCCGACGGTGAACGCGGCCCGATCTGCCGCCGGGGCGACCGGCCGGACCCGGAAGCGGTAGCTGATCGCGTCGGAGAACAGCGCGGTCGGAGCGGCGGCCGGAAACACGTCGAGGACGAGTACCAGGCAGCCGGGGCGGTCCGGGCTGGGGAAGGCGAAGACGTCAGCGACGTCGGACGCAGGGTCGAAGAGGATGCGCGGGCCGGAGAAGTGATCCGCCATCGGGAACTCCTTCGAGTGATGGGTGGGTCGAGGTGCGCCATCTGTGAGGCACGATGACTCACAGAGGCACTGTGAGTCAATCTGTCTCATAGTGGCGTGAGTCATGCGACTACCTGCGAGTAGTGCGTTGACAAGCCGAACCAGTGAACTGATGATGTAATCAGTTATGCGGAGGTGGTCAGAAAGTGAGCTTCGGCCCGCTTGCAGGCCACCCTGCAATGGCCTATTTGTGGCGGTACGTGACGCATTGCCGCCCACGCCCAAAGAGAGGCGCCATGAGCGAGACAGACCTGCACGCCAAGTTCCAGCAGTTCCCCGATGCCGTCCGCGAGAAGGTCGAGACCGCGCTCTCGGACGCGAAGATCGCCCTCAAGCTCAAGGCCGCCGAGATCCTCGCCGACAAGGAGGAGATGGCCGAACACGCCGTCACCACCGCCGGCCGGATCGGCGCCAAGAGCGGTGAAGTGTCCGAGCTGACGACGATCCTGCCGCTGAAGCCGAACGGCGCCGCGCGGCTGCGGAAGTTCTTCGGCCTGGTCGGTGGGAACCTGGCGGGCGCAGGCCAGGTCGGCACCCTGCACAACATGCGGTTCGTGTTCCTCGACAACGACACGAAGCTGCTGTTCGCGACCGCCTTCGACGGCGAGTGGGACCCGTACATCGACGACTTCGCGACGAAGATCCCCGAGTTCATGGACTACCTGTTCAGCAACGTCGAGGGCTGGCCCGGGATCACCTCGCCGGATGTGAAGGAATTCATCGTCAAGTACCAGATCCCGGCGGAGGCGTGGTTCGTCGCCCACCCCAACCTCACCGTCGCGGAGGGCCACCGGCTCAAGCGACAGGAGGCCGCTGTGCAGCGTTTCCTGTCGGACCTCAACTGAAGGCAGGCGCACCATGCCTTCCCCGCTGTTCCGGCGGCTGCGTCGCCCGCCCACCCTGGACCTCGACGACATCCAGGCGACCCTGCTGCGGGCCCGGCCCGAGCCCTACTTCGGCACCCACGCGATCCTGGAGATCACCGAACCGGCCGCGGGCAGGGAACTGCTGCGCCGACTGGCGCCGAGGGTGACCTCGGCGGCGCGCTGGGACGAACCTCAGCCGTCCTGGCTGGCCCTCGCCCTCAGCTACCAGGGTCTGGTCGCACTGGGGCTGCCGGAGACGTCACTGGCCTCCTTCCCGGCCAACTTCCGCGCCGGGATGGCCGCCCGCGCCGAGCGGCTGCGGGACACCGGCGTGAACGCGCCGGACCGCTGGGAGTTCCCTTTCGGCACCCCGCGCGTGCACGCGGCCGTCACGGTCTACGCCGCGAGCGAGGACGACTGGCGGGCCGAAGTCGCCGCCTACGAGAAGGAACTGGGCGAGGTCCCTGGCGTACGGCTGCTGTCGCACCAGGACTTCGCGGCCGACGGGTTCAACGTCTTCGGCTACCGGGACGGCTTCAGCCAGCCGGTGGTCGAGGGCAGCGGCGCCGAACCCCTGCCCGGCGACGGACGGCCCATCAAGGCCGGTGAGTTCGTCCTCGGCTACCCGAGCGAGACCGGTGTGCCGCTGCCCGTGCCGGCTCCGGACGTCCTGGGCCGCAACGGCACGTACGTCGTCTTCCGCAAGTACCACTCCCACGTCGCGGCCTTCAACAAGTGGCTGCACGACAATGCCTCCACCGAGGCCGAACGCGAGCTGCTGGCCGCCAAGTTGGTCGGCCGCTGGCGCAGTGGCGCTCCTCTCGCTCTGACCCCGGAGCGCGACACCCCCGCCATCGGCGAGGACCCGAACCGGATCAACGACTTCGACTACTCCGCCGACCCGCGCGGACTGCGCACCCCGCTCGGCTCCCACATCCGCCGGATGAACCCGCGCGACACCAAGCTGACGGTCCTCACCGACGTCAATATCCGCCGCATCATCCGGCGCGGCACCTCCTACGGCACCCCGCTGCCCCCGGACCGCCTCAAGGACGACGGCACACCGCGCGGCCTGGACTTCATCGCCCTCGGCGCCCGGGCCATCGACAACGTCGAGTTCCTGCAGAGCGAATGGGTCGGCTCCGGCAACTTCATGGGCCTGGGCAAGGAGAAGGACCCGATGATCTCGCTCCAGGACAAGGGCGCCTACTTCACCGTGCCCGGAACCCCGCCGCGCCGGGTGCAGAACATCCAGTCCTTCAACACCCTGCTCGGCGGCGAGTACTTCTTCATGCCCAGCCTGTCCGCCATCCGCTGGCTCAGCGGCAACTGACCCCCCACCCCGCGCGGAGACACTCCCCATGACCTCGTACGTCCGCTACAGCCCCGACCTCGAGCAGCCTTTCCCGGACGAGGACGAACTCGTCCGCCAGGTCGTCGCGGCCATGGGCAAGGCCAACCAGCAGGTCGCCGACAAACACCGGCACGGCCTGCGCGACGCCCACGCGAAGAGCCACGGCGTGCTCGCCGGCGAGCTGCGCATCCAGCCGGACCTGCCCGCCCACCTCGCCCAGGGCCTCTTCGCCGAACCGGCCACCTACCCGGTGATCGTCCGCTTCTCCTCCGCCCCCGGCGACCTGCGCTCCGACCAGGTGCCCGTCCAGCGCGGCCTCGCGATGAAGGTGATCGGCGCCCCCGGGCCCCGCGCCCTCGACGACGGCTTCACCACCCAGGACTTCCTCCTCGTCAACCACCCCACCCTGCCCTTCGGCAACATCGCCGAATACGCCAAACTCCAGGGCATCCTGGAGAAACAGCCCGGCCAGAGCGACCAGCAGCTCCAGCTCACCGGCGCGGCCGCCCGCGTGGCCGCCAAGGCCCTCACCCGGGTCGGACGCCCGCTTCCGCCCGCCGTCGAGACCCTGGCCGCCGCCAACGACCACATCCTCGGTGAGACCTTCCACTCCATGGCCGCGCTGCGCTACGGCGACCATGTGGCGAAGATGTCCGCCGCGCCCCGCTCGGCGAACGTCAGGGCCCTCACCGGCAGCCACGTCGACAAGAAAGCCGGCGAGTCGGCTCTGCGCGACCTCGTCACCGACTTCTTCGCGGACAACAGCGCCGAGTACGACATCCGCGCCCAGCTGTGCACGGACATCGACCGGATGCCGGTGGAGGACGCCTCGGTCCTGTGGCCCGAGGAACTGTCACCGCACCAGACCGTGGCCGTGCTGCATCTGCCCGCCCAGGACGCCTACAGCGACGCCCGCCGCCGCTACGCCGACGACGTCCTTTCCTTCAGCCCCTGGCACGCCCTGGAGGCCCACCGCCCGCTGGGCTCGATCATGCGCTCCCGCCGCGCCGCGTACCCCGCGTCCAGCGACTTCCGGCACCGCTTCAACGGCATCGAGCCGCAGGAGCCGTCCGACATCAAGGAGCTGCCCGCCTGACCAGGTCCCGACCGACCCCGGCTGCGTCCGCGGGTCGGTCGGGACTCGCGTGCCAGAATGGAGAAGTCCAATCTCCGCCCTGGCTTATTCGAGGTTCCTTTCGTGTCCCAGCCCGTCGGCCGTGTGCCCCAGCGACGCAACGCCCGGTCCAACCGGGCGCGCATCCTCGCCACCGCCCGCCAGGAGCTGGGGCGGAATCCCGACATCACCTTGGAAGAGCTCGCCCGCGCCTCCGGTGTCGTACGGCGCACGCTGTTCGGGCACTTCCCCGGCCGGGCGGCGCTGCTTGACGCGCTGGCCGAGGAGGCCGCCGAGGCGCTCCAGGCCGCCGTCGCGGTCGGCGCGGGGGCGACAGAACCGGCCGACCGGGCGCTCGCCCATTTCACGTTGTCACTCTGGCCCGTGGGCGACCGCTACCGGATGCTCCTGGCGCTGGCCCGACGGGACCTCGGCATGGACCGTGTCGCCGGGATTCTGGAGCCCGCCCGGGTCAGGGTCACGGCCATCGTGGAGCAGGGACAACAGGACGGCGTCTTCCACACCCAGCTGCCGGCCCCGGTGCTGAGCGCCGGTCTTGAGGCGATGACGGTCGCCCTGCTGGAGGAGGTCAACACCGGGGAGCTGGAGGACGACGGCACCCGGGTGGCCGTCACCACGCTTATCGCGGCCGGCGTGCCGGAGAAGCGGGCGCAGATCGTCGTGGACGAGGTGGCCGCCGCCGAGGGGTGAGATCCCCCTGCAGTCCGACGAGACCCCGGTGCCAAGCGCCGGGGTTTTTCCGTGTCCACCCTCACTTCTTTAATTACCCCCGAATGTGCAATTATCTTGTGCATGAACTTCGGTGGACCAGACGATCTGGCCTTCTCCCAGCCTGCGCCGGTGGCGGTCCTCGGCGACAGGTACGAACTGCGGCTGCTGCTCGGCTCCGGAGGCATGGCCGAGGTGCATCTCGCGCACGATCTCCGGCTCGACCGCGGCGTCGCGGTGAAGACGCTGCGTACCGACCTCGCCCACGATCCGGCACTCCAGGAGCGGTTCCGGCGGGAGGCACAGTCCACCGCCTCGCTCAACCACCCGGCCATCGCCGCGGTCTACGACACGGGCGAACACTTCTCGTACGGGGCGCAGTTGCCGTACCTGGTGATGGAGTACGTCGACGGCACGACCTTGCGCGAGGCCCTGTACTCCGGACCGCCGCTGAGCGTCGAACGCGCCTTGGAGGTGGCGGCCGGCGTTCTGGATGCGCTCGCCCATTCCCACCAGCACGGCATCGTGCACCGGGACATCAAGCCGGCCAACGTCATGGTGACCTGGTCCGGCCAGGTCAAGGTCATGGACTTCGGGATCGCCCGTGACGCACGGGACGTCGGCATGACCCAGACCTCCATGGTGATCGGCACCGCGCAGTACCTCTCCCCGGAGCAGGCGATGGGACACGACACCGACGCCCGCTCCGACCTGTACTCGGTGGGCTGCCTTCTGTACGAACTCCTCACCCTGCGCGCGCCGTTCACCGGCGATTCGCCGATGGCGGTGATGTACCAGCACGTTCAGGAGGAACCGCGACCGCCGAGTCTCTACAACCCCGGGGTCGGCCCCCAGGTCGACACGATCGTCCTGCGGGCACTGACGAAGGACCCTGCGTATCGCTACCAGTCCGCGCAGGAGATGCTCGCCGACATCGAGGCGTACCTCGGGGCGCAGACCGTGCTGGACCGGTCGTTCGACGGCGGAGACGAGGAACCCGGCGGCGATGACGCGGCGGGGAGCGGTCGCCGCAGAGGCAGTGCCGCGCTGATCGGGACGGGTGCCGCGGTCGTCGTCGCGGCACTCGTGCTCGGCTGGTTCATGTTCGGGCGCGGTGCGGCAGACGACGGCAAGGCGGGCGTACCTGATCTCGTCGGTCAGACCCTGGAGGAGGCCCGCCGTACGGCGGACAACGTCGGGCTCACGCTCACCGTCACCAAGAAGGAGCCCTGCGCGGACCAGCCCAAGGGGCACATCTGCGAGCAGACTCCGCTCGACGGTCAACTCGACAAGGGCGAGGCGGTGTCGGTCACCGTCTCCACCGGCGCGCCGAAGGTGGAGGTGCCGGATGTCACGGACAAGGACGAGGACGATGCGTCCCGCATCTTGGAGGACAAGGGCTTCAAGGTGAAGCTCCGGCACAAGGTGTCCACCGAGGACGCCGGGACAGTCCTGAAGCAGGATCCGGCCGGCGGCGAGAGCGTCGAGAAGGGCACCGAGATCACCCTCACGGTGGCCAAGGAGGCCGAGAAGGCCACGGTTCCCGACCTCACCGGCAGCACCCTGAGCGAGGCCCGCAAGCTGCTCGCCGAGCACGACCTCGAGCTGGGCGACACCACCGAGGTGGAGAGCAGCGCCACGGCCGGGACCGTCGTCGAACAGAGCGCCGCCGCGGGAGACGAGGTCGAGCCCGGTACGTCGGTCGACGTCCGGATCGCCAAGTCGGTGCGGACCGTGCAGATTCCGGCGGACATCATCGGCAAGACCCACGCCGAGGTCCAGAACGAACTGGGTGACCTCGGCCTCCAGGCGACCGTCGCCTCCGGGTACTCCCAGGCCTCTGACGCCGTGGTCACCTCCAGCACCCCGGCGGCCGGGAGCGAGGTCGAGGTGGGCAGCACGGTGGTCGTCGTCACCGAGGAGGCCCAGGACACGGCGTCGGACGACGGGACACCGGAGGACGACACGTCGACGACGCCGGGGGCGACCAGCAGCGGCCAGTGACACGTACTGCCACCCGACAGCATCAAGCCCTCAACCGGCCATGCGCGGTTGAGGGCCCTTTGCCGTCTTCCTCGGGAAGGTCACTCAGTCGATGACCGGGGCCAGGATGTCGGGGATGAACGCTCGAAGGGCTCCCAGTCAGGATGGCTCCCTTGGAGACGCTGACCGATCAGGGTGAATCCGCCGTTGCCGGCATACGCGCAAGTGTCGACCAGTTCCCAGCGTTCCAAGTACCCCGCCTGGGTCCAAGGCCCCTTCCAATTCCGGCAGTTCAAAGAAGGGCCCATGCTCGATCTGGACCGCGACGGCAAGCCGACACAGCGAGCCACGCCTTCCGCCAGTTTCGGTCCCAGGGCCTGTCTCAAAAATTTGTTGTGGATCAGGCCGGGCGGGCCGGACCCGACGGGAAGGGGCGGACAGGGCCCAGGGCGGACCTCTACGGTCGGGCCGTCCTGTCCGGCACCGGCGTGGCCTGGTGGTAGTAGAGCCGGAGCTCGCCGGCGGCGTCGCGGCGCCAGATCGACGAACGGCGGGCGTGCCGGTCCTCGATGCGGGTCTCGTAGGTGAGGTGGACGATCCCGGGGGCGAGGACTGTGCCTTCGAAGTGCTCTGCGGTGATGGGGGTGCTGTTCTCGGCGCCGCCGTGGAGCGTGGGCAGGGCGGCGACCATCTCCGCGTACGTCCACCGCCGCCCGGAGGCGCCGACCTCGAGGAAATCGGGGTCGAAGAGGGCTTCGGCGAGGGGGCCGGAGAGGCGGACGGAGGGGTCGTGGAGGCGTCGCTCCCGGACGATCGCCTCGGTGACGTCCGGATGCTGCGGGAGCGCCTCGGGCGCATGCCGGTCGTTCTGGATCATGGCGACATGATGCCCGGTCGCGGCCGGCAGGCTCTCGGCGGCCGGGCGGCCTTCAGCGGCGGCGGGCCCTGGCAGGCGGCGTAGTCGGGGTCGTTGGAGGCTTTCCAGGACTTCACGCGTGAAAAGGTGACGCCTTCCTCGCGGAGCAGGATGCGCAGGCCCTCGTGACTGATGTCGTCGACCACCCCCTCCGCGACGAGGAGGTCGGCCGGCTTGACCAGGCTCCAGGTCGAAAACGGCAGGCCGCGCTCGGCCGGCCTGGACTTGGCGATCTTCTTGATCTCGCGGCGCTCGGGCAGCGTGAAGGTCCTGGGCCGACCGCTTTTGTATGTGGAGCAGAGCGAGCAAAACCGTCGGCCTTGAAGTTGTGGATCACATCGCGGACCCGGTCCGGGCTGGTGAACGTCACCGCTGCGATCTTGTCGACGGGCATACCCTGCGCGGACAGCAGCACCATCTGGGCCCGCCAGGTCACCACCGAGCCGGTGCCCCCGCGGATGATCCGCGGCAACCGCCGCCCCTCGTCGTCGTCGCTCTCCCGCACCCGCACGCGTTCCGCCACGCGATCGTTGTGGCCGTCCGGCCCCGGTGAACACGGCACCGGACGACGTCACAACAGGGCGAACCTTGTCTGACGCGGCCTAGAACTGGGCCCGGTCGGTGTCACCTCGAAGCTCCGCTGAACGCCACCCCAGCCACTCGGGACGGACAGCAAAAAAAAGGGGACGGTGCCGGGTGTCCCTTCCCGGCACCGTCCCGGGGGCCGTGCGCCGCTCAGGCACAGCCCGTCCTGGGGGTGGAGGAGGCCGGAATCGGGCTCCGGCCTCCGGTCTACGAGGCTCAGGCGTCCACGGTCTCGGTCTGCTCCTCGGTAGCCGGTGCCGCATCTTCCTCACGGTGCTTGGTGGTGTGCCCCCGGCCGGGCAGGACGGCGATGACGATCAGGGTTCCGGCGGCCATGATGATGCCGCCGATGAGGCTGGTGTGGGCGATGGCGTGGGCGAAGGACTCGTGGACCGCGCCGAGCAGGGTCTGGGCCTGTTCGGCGCCGCCCTGGGGGTTCTTGGCGACGTGTTCGGCGACCGCGATGCCGCCGCCGACGGAGTCCTTGGCGGTGTCCATGGCCTCGGCCGGAAGGTGGCCGCCGACCATGTCCGTCAACTTGTCCTTGTAGGACGTGGCGAGCAGCGAGCCGAGGATGGCGATGCCCAGCGAGGCGCCGAGTTCCAGGGCGGTGTCGTTGGCGCCGCCGCCGACACCCAGCTCCGACTCGGGGAAGGAGCCCATGATGGTGTCGGTGGCCGGGGACAGGCTCAGGCCGATGGCGAAGCCGAGCAGCAGCAGCGGGGCCAGGAAGTCGGTGTAGGTGGAGCCGGAGTCGATCCGGGTGAGCAGGAAGACGCCCACGGTGCCGATCACCATGCCGGTACCCACCACGATCTTCACGCCGAGCTTCGGAGCCAGCTTGCCGGTGACGGCGGCACCGACGAAGACGGCTCCGGCCAGCGGCAGCAGGCGGATGCCGGTCTCCAGGGCGTCGTAGCCGAGGACGAACTGGAGGAACTGGGTGGAGTAGTAGATCGAGCCGAAGGTGCCGAAGAAGAAGAACAGCACCGCCATCATCGAGCCGCCGAAGGGACGCTCGGTGAACTTGCGCACGTCCAGCATGGGGTTGGGGTGCTTCAACTCCCAGGCGACGAAGGCCAGCAGGCCCACGCCGGCGACGACGGCCGCGGTGATCGGGCCGACGCCCCAGCCGAAGTGCGGGCCCTCGATGGTCGCGTAGACCAGGCAACCGACCGAGACGATCGACAGCAGACCGCCGACGTAGTCGATGCGGCCCATGCCCTCCGCCTTCGACGGCGGCACCAGCAGCAGCGCGCCGACGACGCCGAGGACGGCGATGGGCACGTTCACCAGGAAGGTCGAGCCCCAGGCGTGGTTCTCCAGCAGCCAGCCGGCGGTCAGCGGACCGACGGCGATGGCGAGGCCGGAGGTCGCGGACCAGGCGGTGATCGCCCTGGCACGCTCGGCGCGCGGGAAGATCGCGACCAGCAGCGACAGCGTGGCCGGCATGACGACGGCGGCACCGACGCCCATGATCGCGCGGGCGGTGATGACGAGGTTCGTCTCGTCGACCAGGCCGCCCATCACCGAGCCTCCGGCGAAGATCAGCAGGCCCAGGACGAGGGCGCCGCGGCGGCTGTACTTGTCGCCGATCGCGCCCAGCACCAGCATCAGCGCGGCGTAGGGGACGGTGTAGCCGTCGATGACCCACTGGAGGTCACTGCTGCTCAGGCCCAGGTCCTTGGTCATGTCGGGGGCGGCCACGATCAGTGACGTGTTCGCCATGACGACGATCAGCAGGCTCAGGCACAGGACCAGCAGGGCCCACCAGCGGCGGTGGTAGGGCTCCGTCATCTTCTCGACGGGTGTGTTCGGAAAGAGCGGCATGGTCAGGCTCCTCGGCAGGAGGTGAAGCGGAGGCTTCGGGGTGCGGAATCAATGGGATCGGTGCACGTGAGGCCCAGAGGGGCCCGGCACCAGCGGCAGCTAATTGCCCGTTGATGTGCAGACTAGTTTATTGCCCGTGGATGTGCAACTATCGAGTCGCCCTCCCCCGTCAACCGGAGGTTCGACATGATCCACGCACATGTGACAGCCGCCCCGGAACGCAGGCGCACTCTGCTCACGCGCGCCCGCATCCTCGAAGCGGCCCGGCAGGAACTCGGGCGTGACCCCGACAGCAGCCTCGGTGACATCGCCGAGGCGGCAGGGGTGGTGCGCCGTACGGTCTATGGGCACTTCAACGGCCGGGCCGCACTGATGGAGGGGCTGGTGGAGGAGGCCACGTGGGCCTTGCGGCAGGCGCTCGCGGTCCCGCGCGCGCCGGTGGCGGATGCCGTCACGGAGCTGGCGCGCTTCGTCCTCGCGGTGTGGCCCGTCGGAGATCGCTACCGCATCCTGCTCCGTCTCGCTCCCCAGGACCTCGGGGCCGATCGGCTCACTGAAGTCCTGGCCCCCGCGCGGGACATGGCGGAGGCGATCATCGGCCGGGGGCAACGACAGGGTGCCTTCCAGACCGGCATCCCCCCGGTGGCCCTGACCCGGGCGCTGGAGGGGCACCTGCTGGGGCTTCTCGACTGCGTGAACAGCGGAGTCTGGAGCGATGACGGCACCGGCACCGCAACCGCCGCCCTGATCGCGATGGGCGTGGCCGACGACAGCGCTGCGGCGTGCGTCCACGGGCTTGTCCGGCCCGAGGGCGACGCCGCGTAGGCGGACTTCCCCAGCACCACTCGAAGAGGAGAAGCATGTATCAGTCCCACCGCGACGAGGAGTACGTCGGCGAGCCCCACTACGGCGACGGCTCCGTGTACGTGAGCCCCCCGACCCGGACCAGACGGCGCATGATCATCGCCGCCGCGTCCCTGGTGGCCCTGCTGGTCAGTGGAGTCGCGGTCGACCGGATCGCCGCAGCTCGCGCGGAGAGCCGTACGGCCAAGGCGTTCCAGGACGGCATGGGAACCGCCGACCGGCCGTCGGTGCACGTCAGGGGCTTTCCCGTACTGAACCAACTGGCAGCGGGCAGCCTGGACCATGTCGACCTGACCGCCCACGACATTCCGGCCGACGGCACCACCCGGCCGCTGCCGGTGACGAAGCTGACGGTCGGGATGGACGGGCTGAAGACCTCGGGGAGCGCCGACGAGGCTCACGCGGACGGCGTCACAGCGACCGCGTTCCTGTCGTACGCGGACGTGTCGAGCGCGCTCGGCGTGCAGGTGTCACAGGGGGATGAGCCCGGCCGGGTCGACGCGACCGCCAGTCTGCCGCTCGTCGGCGACGTGACCGTGAGCGCGGCCGTCTCGGCGGCCGACGGCAACCGCATCGTCTTCACGGACGTACGCGCGGAGCAGGGTGAACTGCTCCCTCCGCTGAAGTCACTCATCGACAAGGCCCTGGACGAGCCCATTCCGCTGCAGAACGTGCCCGAAGGACTCCGTCTGCGGTCGGTCACCACCAGCGAGGACGGAATCGACGCCCGCTTCACGGGCCGCTCGGTCACGTTCCACCCGCACTCGTCGTCCGCGTGAGGTCAGGGGGCGTCAGGCAAGGGACGTCGGGCGACCTCGTACGCATCGTCCGCGGGCAGGCCCAGCATCCGCAGGACCATCTCGGCAAGGTTGACCGCGGCCTCGTCGCCGTCCACCTCGGGGCGGGCGAACCGCAGTTCCACCAGGGACAGCAGGGTGCCGCCCAGCGCGGTCAGGGCGACCACGGGGTCGAGCGTGGGGGTGAAGCGGCCGGAGGCAATGCCGACCTGGAGATCACGCAGGGCGCGTCGGGCCAGTCCGTTGCCCGAGTGGATGTGCCCGAGGCCACGGCGGCGCAGGACCTGCATCAGCTCCGGGTGGGAGTCGGCCATGCGGGCACTGAGCCGGAAGCCGGCCGCGAGCAGCTCCGCCGGGTCGTCGATCCCTGTCAGACGCTCGTCGAAGGCCTGCCCGAACTCCTCGAAGGCGTCGATCACTGCCGTCTCGAACAACTCCGCCTTGGAGTCGAAGTGGTTGTAGAAGGAGCCGAAGCCCACATCCGCGCGCTCGGCGATCGCCTGGATGCTCGCGCTGGTGTCGCCGCTCTCGGCGAGTATCTGCCGGGCCGCTCGCACGAGAGCTCCACGGGTCTCCGCGCGACGTCGCTCGAACCGGTTGCTGGGCGGGGCTGACGTAGACATGCGAAGGAGTCTAACGGTTACCCCATGCAGATCGCAGTCCTGATGAATTCATCATTTCTTGCAGCGAACGCCTTGACGACAGAACTGTCACAGTTGATGATTTCCTCATTACGGCAATGTTGCTCGGAGGGCACCATGTCTGAAACACGCGTCAACGGGGACGTCATCACGGCCCACCAGGACCTCCACAGTGAGCAGGGCGCCCTGCGCGGCGAACACCCCGGCCGCTCCCGGAACCCCGTGATCAAGGTGGCGGACCTGGCCTGGCTGGAGTTCGAGAAGCCCGACCTGGACCGGGCGGAGGTCTTCGCCCGCGACTTCGGCTTCGGCGTCGCCGCCCGGACCGAGAGCGAGCTGTGGCTGCGGGGTACCTTCGCGGGCTCGCCCTGCATGGTGATCCGGCGCGGTCGTACGTCCCGCTTCATCGGTCCGGCGTTCCGCGCCGCCGAGCGGGGCGACCTGGACCGACTGGCCCGCGCGACGGGCAGGGACGTGCGGGACGCCGACGTTCCCGGGGGCGGCAAGGTCGTCGACCTGCTCGACCCCTCCGGATTCCCGGTCCGGGTCGTGCACTGCGGCGAACAGCTCCCCGCACTGCCGGAACAGCAGCCCCTGCTTCTCAATTTCGGCACGGATCACCGTCGTACGAACACCACCCAGCGCCCGCCCCGCGAACCCTCCCGCATCCAGCGGCTCGGCCATGTCGTGCTGGAGACACGGGTGTTCGGCCGGGCCCTGGACTGGTACCTGGAAACCCTCGGCATGATCGTGTCCGACTTCCTGTTCCTTGACGGGCAGCGCGGACGTGGTCCCACGATGGCGTTCATCCGCTGCGACCTGGGCGGTGTGCCGGCCGACCACCACACCCTGGCCATGCACCTCGGGCCGGGCACCGGCTACGTCCACTCCGCCTACCAGGTCACCGACCTCGACTCCATCGCCGCCGGCGGCGAATACCTCAAGGAGCGCGGATACAAGCGCAGTTGGGGCATCGGCCGCCACATTCAGGGCAGCCAGCTCTTCGACTACTGGCGCGACCCCGACCACTTCATGCTGGAGCACTTCGCCGACGGTGACCTGTTCTCCTGCGACGTCGAGCCCGGCTGGGCGCCCATGTCGACCAGCGGCCTCGCCCAGTGGGGCCCGCCGGCCACCCGCGACTTCCTCGGCGCGAGCCCCTCCCCGCAGCGGGTCCGCGATGTCATCGAGGCCCTGCGCGGCGACAACGAGATGGACCCGGCACGACTGTTCGGCCTGCTCAAGGCCGCCAACTCCTGACCCCGCACGCGAATCCCTCACACAAAGGCACTGACATGAGCACCAATGTCCTGCGCACCGCCGACGGCTGGTGGGTCGTCCTCGGCGAACGCGCCGTCCCCGTCGAGACCAAGGCCGTGACCACCGCCGAGCTGCTGGCCGACCGGCCGGCTGTCCGCGAGGCCGCCGCCTCCGCCGAACCGGGCACGCCCGTCGCCGACCTGGTCGCGCTCTCGCCGGTCACCACCCCCTGCCGGGTGGTCGCCCAGATGGTCAACTACCGCAGCCACGCCCGTGATTCGGGCTTCAAGGGCGACATCCCGCCCGCCTTCTTCCGCAAGGCCTCCGGCTCGGTCAGCGGCCCCGGCGACGCCGTCGTCCGTCCCTCCCACGTGAAGTTCCTCGACTACGAGATCGAGTTGGGCCTCGTCATGGGCGCACCCCTGCCCGTCGGCACCGTCGTCGAGGAGCGGGACCTGCCGTCGTACGTCGCCGGACTGGTGATCACCAACGACGTCAGCGCCCGTGAGGTGCAGCTGACCAAGACCCAGTTCTACGAGAGCAAGTCGTACCCCACCTTCACCCCGACCGGTCCGTACCTGTCGTTGCTGGAGCCGGAGGACTTCGCCCATCTCCTGGACCTGCGGCTGAAGTTGAGCGTCAACGGCGAGCTGCGCCAGGACCGCACCCTGGCCGACATGATCGTCCGCCCGGCCCAGGCGCTCACCCTGCTGGCCCGCTTCCAGACCCTGGACGCCGGCGACCTGCTGCTCACCGGTACTCCCGGCGGCACGGCCCTCAAGGCGCCGCCGAAGGCCGTCGAGAAGATCGGCGCGCTGCTGCCGCCCGCCGTGAAGTGGAAGGCCTTCTTCAAGAGCCAGGCGAAGAACCCGCACTACCTGAACCCGGGTGACGTGATCACGGCGACGATCGCGACCCCCGACGGCCGCATCGACCTCGGCGAGCAGCGCACGCCCGTCGCGGGCGCGAACTAAACCCCGAGGTGAGCCGCACATGACCGTCGATGAAGCCGCACGTGTGCCCGTCGTGATCGTCGGTGCCGGGCCGGTGGGCGTGACCGCCGCCCTCCTCCTGGCCCGGCGCGGAGTCCGCAGTGTCGTCCTCGAACGCCACCAGGACGTCTACCCGCTCCCCCGCGCCGTCGCGAGCGACGACGAGATCCACCGGATCCTCCAAGCTGCGGGCGTCGGTGAGGAGTTCGCCGCGATCGCCCGCCCGGCGAAAGGGCTGCGGCTGCTGGACGCCCGGCACCGGGTGATGGCCGAGTTCCGGCGCACCGGGCACGGCCACCACGGCTATCCGCAGACCAGCATGTTCGACCAGCCCGAGCTGGAACGCGTACTGCGCGACGCCCTGGCCCGGCGCCCCGAGTGCGCACTGCGCGGCGGCGTGGAGGTCACCGGCGTCGGCCCGGACTCCACCGGCCCCGTCCGTGTCACCTACCGCGACGACACCGGCGAGCACGAGCTGTGGGCCGACGCGGTCCTCGGCTGCGACGGCGCCAACAGCCTCACCCGCGAAGCCATCGGCGGCGCCTGGGAGGACTTGCGCTTCGAGGAACGCTGGAAGGTCATCGACGTCGACACGACGGGCCCCGTCCGTTGCTGGGAGGGGGTCGACCAGGTCTGCGACCCGGCCCGCCCGGCCACCTTCATGCGCGTGAGCGAGAACCGCTACCGCTGGGAGTTCCGGCTCCGTGAAGGAGAAGGGCAGGAGGCGGTCCGTGAGCTGGTCGCCCCGTGGCTGCCGCCCTCGTACGACGGGGACTTCGAGGTGGTCCGCGAGACGCAGTACACCTTCCGGGCCCGCGTCGCCGACCGCTGGCGCAGCGGACGGGTCTTCCTGCTCGGCGACGCCGCCCACCTCACCCCGCCGTTCGTCGGGCAGGGCCTGTGCTCGGGGCTGCGGGACGCCTACAACCTCACCTGGAAGCTCGCCCGCGTCCTCCAGCAGGGCGGCGACGAACGGCTGTTGGACACCTATGAGAGCGAACGCAAGCCGCACGCACGGCATGTGGTCCGCCTCGCGGTCGCCATGGGCTGGGCCATGACCGGCGGCCAGGACGGCGCCGCCGCGATCCGCCGACGGGCGCTGGCCGCCGCCTGCCGCATACCCGGCCTGACCGAGCTGGCCGGCCGCGACCTCAGCCCGCCCCTCACCGCCGGGCCCCTGGTGCGGCGCGGGGTCCGCCGGGGCCTGGCAGGCGCGCACTGCCCCCAGCCGTGGGTGGGTGTCGGCGGACGACGTACCCGTCTCGACGAGGCGCTCGGCGAGTCCTTCGCCGTGCTGACCGCCTCCGAACCCGGCCCCTCCCTGACCGCGCTCGCGCACGGCCTCGGCGTGCAGGCGGTCCCGGTGGCCGACCTCGGCGACGACGGCACCCTCGCCGCCTGGCTGCGCGCCGGACGCGCGGACGCGGTCCTGCTGCGGCCCGATCGCGTCGTGATGGACGTCGTCCCCTCGGGCGGCCGCGACTTCACGTCGACCGCCGCCTGGGCCTCCCTGCTGCACACCACCCGAAGCCCTGTCCCTGCCGAACGGACGGCCCCGAAAAGCCTGTTGAGGAGCACGACGCGATGAGCACGCCCTTCTTCACACCCGATCCGCGGACGGCGGCCGCCAGTCGCATCGCGGACTTCGCCCGGCTCCAGGGCATGGACCCGGAGGACTACGCCGCCCTGCATCAGTGGTCGGTCACCGACCTGGAGGGCTTCTGGGGTGCGGTGTGGGAGTACTTCGACATCGACGCCGACACCCCCTACGAGCAGGTGCTGGCCGAGGAACGGATGCCCGGCGCCCGCTGGTTCCCCGGCGCCACCCTCAACTACGCCCACCATGCCCTGCGTAACCTGGCCGACGACGACGTGGCGATCATCGCCCTCGACGAGACCGGTGCCGGATACGAGGTGACCGGCGCCCGGTTGCGTGCCCTGGTGTCGTCCGTGGCCGCCACCCTGCGCGACCTCGGCGTCGGCAGGGGCGACCGGGTCGTCGGCTACCTGCCCAACACCCCGCACGCCATCGTCACGTTCCTCGCCGCCGCGAGCCTGGGCGCCGTCTGGTCGGTGTGCGGACAGGACTACGCCCCCAAGGCCGCCGCCGACCGCTTCGCGCAGCTCGAACCCACCGTCCTGGTCGCCGCCGACGGTTACCTCTTCAACGGCACCACCCACGACCGCCGCGACGCCGTCCTCGAACTCGCCCACGCCCTCCCCACGTTGAAGGCGACCCTGCTGGTGGACCACATGGGCCTGCCCTGGCCCTCGCAGGCCTACCCGTCGCTGGTGGTCCCCTGGGAGGACGCCTCCACCCGTACCGAGGAACTCGCCTGTGTACCGGTGCCGTTCGACCATCCGCTGTGGGTCGTGTTCTCCTCCGGCACCACGGGCCTGCCCAAGGGCATCGTGCACGGCCACGGCGGCGTGCTGCTGGAGCACCTCAAAACCCTGGGGCTGCACTCCGACTTGGGCCCCGGCGACCGCCTCCTCTGGTACACCACCACCCACTGGATGATGTGGAACCTGGTCGCCTCCACCCTCCTGACCGGCGCGACGACCTGTACGTACGACGGCAGCCCGGCCCCCTTCGCCAAACTCGACCGCCTGTGGGAACTGGCCGCCCGCCACCGGGTCACCGTCTTCGGCACCAGCCCCCAATACCTGCTGGGCATGGCCAAGTTCGGCATCGACCCGTCCGTCCACGACCTGTCGTCGATCCGCGTCGTCGGCTGCACGGGCTCGGCCCTGCCCGCCTCCGCCTACCCCTGGGTCCGCGACCACGTCGGCGACCACATCCTGCTGGCCTCCATCAGCGGCGGCACCGACATCGTCTCCGGGTTCGCGGGCAGCGCGCCCAACACCCCCGTCTGGGCAGGCGAATTGTCCGCACCCCACCTGGGCGTGGCGCTGGCCGCGTACGACGGCGAGGGCTTCCCCGTCATCGACCAGGTCGGCGAACTGGTCGTCACCCGGCCCATGCCCTCCATGCCGCTGTACTTCTGGAACGACCCCGAGGGCACCCGCTACCGCGACGCCTACTTCTCGGCGTACCCCGGGGTGTGGCGACACGGCGACTGGATCACGGTTACGGGGCACGGCTCGGTGATCGTCCACGGGCGCTCCGACTCCACGCTGAACCGCAACGGCGTACGGCTGGGCAGCGCCGACATCCACGACGCCGTCGAACGCCTCCCGGAGATCGCCGAGGCCCTGGTCATCGGCGCGGAGGAGCCGGACGGCGGCTACTGGATGCCGCTGTTCGTGGTCCCTGCCGCCGGTACGACCCTGGACGACGCCCTGCGCGACCGCATCCGTGAGGCCATCCGCACCGGTGCCTCACCCCGCCACGTCCCCGACGAGATCCTCGAAGTGCCGGGCATCCCCCACACCCGCACCGGCAAGAAGCTGGAGGTCCCGATCAAGCGGCTGCTCCAGGGCGCCCCGGTCGAGCAGGTCGTCAACCCCGCCACGGTGGACAGTCCCGAACTCATCGACCACTACGCCCGGCTGGGCGCCGAGCGACGCAAGGGCAGGTCCGCCTCATGACCACCGTGCTCGCTGTCGCCCTGTCCCTGGTCTTCCTTCCGCTGGGGCTGGCGAAGCTGGCCGCGGCGCCGGTCATGCGCCAGGCGGCGGCCCATCTCGGCATGTCGGTACGGCTCTACCGCATCGTCGGCGCGCTGGAGGTGGCCGGGGTCGCCGGTCTGCTGACGGGTCTGACCTGGACGCCACTGGGCGTGGCCGCCGCCACAGGCCTCGCCCTGCTGATGGCCGCGGCGGCGGTGGTCCACCTGCGCCTCGGCGACCCGCCGCCCCGGGCCGTCCCGGCCGCCGTCATGGCCCTGATCTCCTTGACGTACGCGGCAACGGCGATGACCGCCGGCTGACGCGTCCTGTACGGCCGGGCACGGGCGGCCCTCTGTGAGGGTGGCGGCCGCCCCTCCCCGGCTCCGCGCGGGCTGCCATCGCACCACGGCCTCCCTCTCCCCCGAGGCACTCTACGGCGGTGGCCCGGCGCTCTTGGAGGGCGAAAGAGGGAGATCAGCGCCAGGTAGGGCAAGGACATGATCCGCCGGACGGGCTCGAACGACGGACCCGGAGAAGTCCCGTCATGTCATGAGCGACTCAGGAACAGGTACTCAGCTTGTCCTTTAACCTCCGTCCCGACTCTGACGCTCCCGCTTAATGGGGTGATCATGACGGGCGGATCCGACACACTGGTCCGATGCGGCACGATGATGAACAGCCTTTGTCCGGCGGCAACGTCAGTGATGGTGTCGTTCGCGTCGGGGACACCGTTCGCCGTCCGGCCGGACCATGGACTCCCGCTGTGCATGCCCTGCTTGCCCACCTGCACGAGGCGGGATTCGGCGCGGCGCCTCGTCCGCTCGGCATTGACGATCAGGGTCGCGAGGTCCTGACCTTCATGCCGGGAGAGGTGGTCTGGCCCGACCGGTTCTCGCTGATGGAACCCGCTCGGCAACTGGCTCACGTTGCACGGCTGATCCGGGACTTCCACGACGCCGTGCAGGACTTCACGCCGCCTTCCGATGCGCGGTGGCAGACGCTGATCCCCGCTGAGGGCCGTGACATCATCGCCCATAACGACCTGGCCCCCTGGAACCTCGTGGTCGCAGACGAGGCGCGGTGGGCCTTCATCGACTGGGACGCTGCAGGTCCCGGCTCGCGCCTGTGGGATGTCGCATACGCCATTCACGGGTTCATCCCGCTGTCCGCGCATCCGGACTGGCAGAGCCCGGACGCGGCGGACCGACTGCGAGTCTTCGCCGACGCCTACGGTCTGGCTGAGTCCGAACGCCGCCGTTTGGTGCCCCTGCTGGGGCGCCGTACGCGTTCCATGCACGACTTCCTGCGCGACCAGGCAGCCCAAGGAGCCCAGCCCTGGGCAAGGCTGTGGGCTGAAGGCCACGGCGACGCTTGGCGAAACGATGCCGAATACATCGAGCAACGCGAAGACCAGTGGATGCAGGCCCTGCTCGCCAGCTGAGGCATCAGCGCGCGTGCCTGGCTCCTGGCATCGAACGACGTCTCGAACCAGGGCGCGTTTCAAAAGCGTCGGCCGGCCACCGATGTCATCTCCCGCTACGCGGCCATCGCATGCTCTGACGCGCCAAGGTGCACCAGTGCTACGTTCCGATCGGGGACCGAACGCAGGTTGCTGGGCACGGGGGCTGGGGTGGCTTTGCTGGAAGCGTTGATCTCGACCGTTACTGGAGCGGCCTCGGCGACCGTCGGAGTGCTGGTGGGCGGGATCGTCACCAGACGGGGCCAGGACCATCAGTGGTCGCGGGATCAGCAGTTGGTGGCGTACCAGGAACTCCTGAGCCACTACGCCAAGTTCACAATGGTGATCAAGCGAGCACACGCCGACCATCGCGGCTGGGACTACGACTGGGCCGAGTGGAGCGCCGTGCTGACGCGGGTCAGCTTGATCGCTCCCGCAGACGTTGCGGGAGAGGTCGGCAGCTTTGGGCAGTCGGTCGACCGCTTCTTGGACCGCGTCGCGCGGGAGGTCGATCCGGTCCGTACGCCACTCGGCGAAGAGGAGTTCCGGGAGGCCAGCGCGGAGGTGGCTCAGGCGCAGGTGCGACTGGTCAATGCGATGCGGCGGTCGCTGGGAGGTGGACGGAAGGCGCTGACCTTCTGGATCGGAGGGTCGCACTCAGGCCCAGCACGTGGCCGATCGTTGTAGCGATCACAGCCACTCGTTGATGACGGCGATGGTGACTGTGGCCTCGTAGCGGACGGCCAGCTTGTCGTACCTCGTGGCCACCGCCCGGTGGCGCTTGAGGCGGTTGATCCCGCACTCGACTGCGTGACGCTCGCGGTAGTCGGCCTTGTCGAACCTCGGCGGGCGACCGCCGCGAGCGCCCAGCTTCTTGCGGTTGCGGAGCTGGTCGGACTTCTCCGGAATCGTGCAGCGGATGCCGCGTCTGCAATCCCGCAGACGACCTCACCGACGTTGACCTTCGTCAATCTGTGTACCTCTTCGTTGTGGCTTCGTGAGCCGCGAGTTCTTCCGGTGTGCCCAGGAAGGCAGGACCGCAGCCCGCTGGAAGACGCTGGACCACCATGGCGATGGCCTCCTGCGCGGTAGCTGCCGGGCCAACTGTCTGGCTCCGGAGGGGACCGGAGACCCAGTAGGTCCCCCCAGCGGCGGGCTGAATGTACGGGACGTCCCAGGTCCACCGCCGTTCGGTGCAACGGCTGAAGTGAAGTTCTCCCATCCCGGTCCAGGGGAACAGTTGCCGCAGGCAGGGCTCGGCATAGGCCGCTTCCAACAACTCCGCCCGCACCCGCCCGTCGTCCCGTACTGCCTGCCAGCCTGCTTCAACGACGGCTTCGCGCGCTGCATCCCTGTTCACGTCACCATCGTGCACCAGGAACGCGGTCGGCCGAGCCCGCCTGATGGGTCGAATGGCCCCTCGAACTTGATCACTCGGGATGGGAACGGCCGGACGCGAGAGCGGCCTTGGTTTGACCGCGCGGGGCGACGCGCTGTTCGAGTTGTGCGGCGCTCTACGGCGGTCTCAACCAGAGGCGGATCGACGTGACCCGGCTGCGCCGCGCACTGCCCTCGCTGCCGCGGACAGCGGACAGCGGACAGCGGACAGCCGGATCGCGCCGGCCGCGGACGTCTCGCCGTTGCTGCGGCCGGACGCCGACACCTGACCACGGTCCCAGCTCTGCGCATTCGTCGAACGGCTCGTCGCCACCGACCAGTGGAAGCCCGGCGACCCCAGCGTCCCGGTCGTGCTGGACGCCGGATACGACGCGCCCCGCATCGCCCACCTGCTGAGCGACGGCCCCGTCGAGGTCCTGGGCTCACTGCGGTCGGACCGGGTGATGCGTCGGCCGGCGCCCTGGCTCACGGAGTCCGCCCTGTCCTACCCCCAAGGCGGGCGACCGCCGAAGCACGGCGGTGAGTTCGTCTTCGCTCCGCGGGGGACCTGGGGTGGTCCCCGGGGCGGCCGAGGCATCCCACCACGCATCGGCCGCCCCGTCCAAAGACGTGTACATGGCCGTGGGGCCGGTCACCGCACTCGCGGCGACGGGCTCCGCTGCGTTTCGGGCCTTGGTGGCGGTGACTCATCCTGATGCAGCGGCCACTCGCGATCCGACGTGTCCCTGCCGCCTTGCGCTGGTCCATGAGCCCTGGAGGCACCCGTGGCGCAGCATCACGCACGCCCCGGACTACACCCGCTCTCTGGCCACGTTCGCCTCGTCTCGGTCCTGCGAGCCAGGACATGACGAGGACGGCAGGCTCATGGTGACGAGGGCTCCGCCCGGCGGCTGGTTGGCCAGGGTTACCAGGCCGCCGTGGGCTTCGGCGATCATCTCCACGACGGACAGGCCGAGCCCGGTGGTGTGCCCCTCGGGGAGTCGGTGCGGCGGCGGACCGGCGAGCACGGCAGGCGGGAAGCCTTGGCCCTGGTCGTGAACGCGCAGGTACGTCATGCCATCGGCGCGTTCGGCGCTCAGGGTGATGCGGCCCGGGCCCGAGGGCCCTGAGTGGCGCAGGGAGTTGTCCAGGAGGTTGTGCAGGACCTGGCGCAGGCGAACCGGATCGAGGTCGGCCGTCGCTCCAGGGAGGCCGCTAGGTTCGACCGCGATGGTCGCTCCCTGGGCCATCGCGCGGGTCCGGAACGCGTCGGCCGCGTGGGTGAGCAACGGCTCGAGCGATACGGGCTCGCGACGCAGCGGGAGTCGGCCTCCTCGGCTACGGGCGAGAACGAGCAGGTCCTCGGCGAGAGCGACCAGCCGGTCGGTCTCGGCGGTGGCCGACCGTATCGCGGCTTCCAGCTCGGCCCGGTCGCGCGGCCGTGCCGTGGCCAGTTCGAGCTGGGCCCGGAGCAGCGCCAGGGGCGTGCGCAGTTCGTGTCCGGCCATGTCGACGAAGCGGTGCTCGCGCTCCAGGGCCTCCTGGAGGCGGGCGAGCATGGCGTTGAGTGTGTCCGTGAGCCGGGCGAGTTCGTCTCCGGCCGGCGGAACGGTCAGCCGCCGCTCGGGTTCGGTCTCGGAGATCGCGGCAGCCTCCCGTCGGATGCGCTCGACGGGGCGCAGGGCGGCGCCTGCGAGCAGCCATCCGGCGTACGAGGATGCGAGCAGGGCGAGCGGGCCGCCGACGAGCAGCAGGAGCAGGAGTTGGTGGAGGGCCTCCGCGCGGTCGCCGAGCGGTGCACCGACCACGAGGACGGCGGGCTGAGAGACCGGACCCGGCAGCCGGACCGGCACGGCGAGGAGCCGGGCCGGGTCGTCGACACCCACGACTCGGCGGTCGAGGAAGACCGGCCTGGTGACGGCGCGGGTGGTGCCCGGCGGCAGCATCGGCGCCGCCGCGACGGCGGGGGTCGTCTCCACCACGTCGCCGCTCGGCGACAGGATCTGGCCGAACGACTCGTCGGGGTCGACGAGCCCGCGTCCCGCGTCCAGCGGCGCCCGTTCACGCTGGGCCAGCGAGCTGACTGAGGCCGCGGCTCGTGCGCGCAGGTCCAGGTCGATGGCGCGGGTCAGCTCCGTACCCATCCGGGTGTAGAGGAAAGCGCCCAGCGCAGCCATCACCGCCGCCATCCCCAGGCAGAACGCGAGGGTCAGCCGGAGTCGGATGGGCAGCCTAGCGAACGCCGTGAGCATGGTCGGCCTGCTTCGCGTGCGCTGTCGGGTCGGCACGGTCGTCGCGCAGCCAGTAGCCGGCGCCCCGGGAAGTGCGTAGTGACTGCCGTCCGAAGGGCCGGTCGATCTTCTGCCGGAGATAGCCGACGTACACCTCCACGACATTCGAGTCCGCGTCGAAGGTGAAGTCCCAGACGTGCTCGATCAGTTCGGACTTGGAGAGCACCTGGCCGGGCCGCCGCATCAGGCATTCCAGCAGGGCGAACTCCTTGGCCGTCAAGGTGATCGGCCTGCCGTCGCGGGTCACCGAGCGGGTCGCCGGGTCGAGGCTGAGATCGCCCACGGTCAGCACGGCGGGCCGCTCGCGGGCGCCACGGCGCATCAGGGCGCGCAGCCGGGACAGCAGCTCGGCGAGCGCGAAGGGCTTGACGAGGTAGTCGTCCGCGCCCAGGTCGAGGCCCCGTACACGGTCCTCGACGGCATCGCGTGCGGTGAGCAGTAGCACGGGCGCCCACGAGCCGGCGGCGCGCATCTCGCGCAGCACGCCGAACCCGTCCGTGCCCGGCAGCATCACGTCCAGGACGATCGCGTCGTAGTCGCTCTCCCCGGTGTACCAGAGGCCGTCCTCGCCGGTAGGGGCCACGTCGACCGCGAAGCCGTTCTCCGCAAGGCAGCGTCGCAGCAACTCCGCCATGGGGGCTTCGTCCTCGACCACGAGAATCCGCATGCCGCCTCCTCGGACAGGCCCTGCTGCGTCCAGCGTAGTGCGCGTGGATAAGAGGACGCTGAGTCGGCCGGGTGGGGCGCGTGGGCGTTTCAGGGTCCCCTTAGCCTCGGGCGAGCAGGCTGGAAGCCCACCGCCTGACCAGGGAGTCGCCATGATCCGCACAAGCACGGGCCGCTCCGACGCCACCCGCACGGCACTGGCGCTCACCGTCCTCGGCTGCGCGGCCGTACTTGTCTCCACGGCTTGTTCGCCGAGTTCGAGCCGGCACCACGAGGCCACGGCGGCCACCCCGTCTCCGCACAGTTTCTCGGCGACCGTCGACAACCCGTGGTTCCCCCTCACCCCGGGACGGACCCTGGTGTACAGCGGCGTCAAGGACGGTGCGAAGTCCACCGAGTACCTCACCAGCAGCCGGGAGACCCAGAAGATCACCGGCATCCCCTGCCGTGTCGTACTGGACCGCCTCTACGTCGGCCGCACGCTTCACGAGGCCACGCGCGACTACTACGCCCAGGACTCCACCGGCAACGTCTGGTACTTCGGCGAGGAAACCGCCGAACTCGATGCCCGGGGCAACATGGTCTCCACCGAGGGAACCTGGCACGCCGGCCAGAACGGCGCCCGGCCCGGCATCTTCCTCCCCGCCCACCCGGTGCCCGGGGCCGGCGGGCAGCAGGAGTACTACCCCGGCCAGGCCGAGGACCACTTCCAGGTCCTGAATCTCACCTCCCGCGTGTCCGTCCCGTACAAGACCTTCACGGGCACCCTCCGCACCAAGGAATGGACACCACTGGAGCCCGGCGTCGTCGACAACAAGTACTACGTCAAGGGCATCGGCACGGTGAAGGAGATCACCGTCAAGGGCGGCCCCTTCGAAGAGAACGTGCTGGTCGCGGTCAGGGGTTAAAGGTGCGGGAGCACGTGGCGAAGAGGAGCGGAGGTACTCGTCCGGGGCGCAGGACGTGGGCGCGGCGCTGGCCGAACCGGTCTGCCGGGTTGGGAGAATCCGCTTGTTGTCGCTCCATCGCCCATCATGCGGCCCTGCAGCGCGTCAGCCCTCCAGCCGGTAGCCGTGTCCGCGCAGGGTGGTGATCTGCGGGAGCCGGCACGGCTGGACGGCCCGGTCAGCGGCCTCGGTGAGGCGGCGGCGCAAGCCGGCCATGGTGACGTCGAGGGTCTTGGTGGGGCCGAACCAGTTCTCGTCCCAGACCTGGGCCATGAAGGTTTCGCGGGCGATGGCTTCACCTGGGTGCCGGGCGAGGAGGGCGAGCAGTTCGAACTCCTTGGGGCGCAAGGGGATTTCCTTGTTGTGGAGGACGCAGCGGCGTGCCGTGATGTCGATGACCAGGTCGCCGAGCTGGATCGGCTGCTGCGCGGGGGAGGTGACCGTGCGGCGGCGCAGGTGGGCGCGCAGGCGGGCCAGCAGGACGGTGAGGCTGAAGGGTTTGGCGAGGTAGTCGTCGGCGCCGGCGTCCAGGCCGGCGATGACGTCGATGTCGTCGGTGCGTGCGGTGAGGATGATGATCAGCAGGTCCGGGAACCGGGCGCGCAGGCTGCGGGCGATGTCGAGGCCGTCGATGTCGGGCAGACCCAGGTCGAGGAGCAGGGCGTCGTAGCGGCTGCGCTCCGCCTCGGCCAGGGCCGATGCGCCGGTGCGGCTCCAGGTGGGGGCGTAGCCGTTGCTGCGCAGTCCGGTGTCGAGGTGGTGGCCGATGGTGTCGTCGTCCTCGACGACGAGGACGCGCAGGCGGTTGGGGTCGGATGCCGGGGACGTGCCCATGGTCGACAAACTAGGAGGCGGCATGGCGATCGGCACGGACTCCCCCGGGTGCGGCCGGTTCACAGGTCGCGCAGCTCCTCCACCGCGGGGCGCCGGGTGCCGCGGATGCCGTTCAGGGCCGCGGCGAGTACGGCGATCACTGCGGCGGTCGCGGTGAGTGCCAGGTAGCCGCCGGGCACCGACAGGCTCGCGGGCGGTGGGTCGAAGACGCCGGTCAGCACCTTGACCAGCATCTCCGACAGGGCCCAGCCGATCAGGGCGCCTCCGGCCAGTCCGCCCGCGGCCAGCAGGAGGGCCTCGGTGAGGACCATGCCGCGCAGGTGGTGCGGCTTGGCGCCGAGGACGGTGGCGATGGCGAAGGTGCGGCGGCGTTCGGCGAGTCCCAGGGCGAGGACGAGTCCGCCGGATCCGGCTGCCAGCAGGACCGCGAAGGCGAGTTCGATGCGGGTGAGCCCCGCCAGGTCGACGGAGGTCAGGCTGGTGCCGACGGTGCCGCGGGTCTGCGTGAGGTCGGTGACGGTGGCGGTGGTGCCGAGTCGGCCGCGGAGGTGGGCGGCGATCTGCTTCTGGTAGGTGCCGCCGGTGTTCAGGAGGAAGGCGCCGACCGCGTCGCTGCCGGTCGCCTTGGTGATGTAGGAGGCGTTGCCGACGAAGAAGCTGTCCTTGGGCGCGGTGGGGAACTCCTTGGCGATGCCGGCGTAGTGGAAGGCGACCGTGCGCAGCGCCTTGGTGTGGGCGTCCTGGATGCGCAGGTTGACGGTGTCGCCGGGCGAGAGCTGGAAGTCGTTGACCGTCTCGACACTGACCAGCAGGTTGTCCGGGCGCTGGGCCAGCTTGCGCATGAGCTGGTGGGCGGTGCCGCCGGAGAAGTAGGCGTCCTGGAGCGAGGTGGCCTGTGTGATGGTGTCCGGGCGGACGCCGTAGAGGTCCTGGAGGTCGGAGCCGACGTAGGCGAAGCGGTGCTGGAGCGGTTCGACGTGCCGTACGCCCGAGATCTTCAGGGCGGCTCCGGCGCCGGGTGCGATGCGGGCACCGGGTGGTTCGGTGACGGTGACGTCGGCGCCGTTGGTGAGCCGGGCGTCGACCTCGGCCTGCTGCTTGTAGGTGGCGTTGAAGACGGCCGTGGAGATCGCGAAGGACACGGCGAGGGCGAGCAGGACCACCGAGCGGGCGAGCGGGCGGCGGCGCCGGGACAGTACGGCGGCGGTCGTGCCGGCGAGCGTCGTGGTCAGCGGGCGGGCCAGCCGGGCCAGGACGGGGCGGCCGTGGGTGAGCGCGAGGAGGGTGAGACGCCACAGCAGCAGGGCGGCGCCGATCCACAGCAGGGCGGGGCCGAGGAAGGCCCAGTACGACACGGAGAGGGTGGGGACGCCTTCCGGGGCGAGGACGAGGGCGTACTGGTTGCCGGAGGAGGCTCGGAAGACCAGCCAGGAGCCGATCAGGAGCACGAAGTCGAGGCCGTACCGCATCCACCAGGGGCTTCGGGTGCTGCGCGCGCCGGTTTCCTTGCGGGTGTCGGCGACGGTCGCCGCGTGCAGGTCGCGTACGGCGGGCACGAGGACGGATCCGGCTGCCACGGCTGCGCCGAGAACGAAGGCGATGGCGTACCAGGCGGCCCAGGTTCCCGCGCCCGCTCCGAAGGAGGCGCCGCCGAAGGCGAGCCGGCCGGTCAGCGCGGCGATGCCGAGCCCGGCCAGACCGCCGAGGAGACCGACCAGGGCGGCTTCGAGGCCCCCGAGCATGGTGATCTGCCGCGGGCGCAGTCCGCGCAGCCGCAGCAGGCCCTGTTCCTGGCGCCGCCGTTCGGCGCCGGCCGAGGCGACCGCGGCGGTCAGCGCGGCGGCCAGGACGGCGCCGGGCACGCCCAGGAAGAGGAAGAGGATCTGTGCGTACAGGGCGTCCTGGCGGGCGGAGTCGAGGGCGGCGCCGACGTTGTCGCCGACGAGCGCGGTACCGGCGGAGCGGGCCTCCAGGTTGTGGGCTGCGCCGGTGACGGCGGTGAAGGCGGCGGCCGGGTCGGCGGGCAGCCGGGCGTCGTCGCGGGCGACGTGGATCTGGGTGGTGACCGCGCCGGCGCCCCGGGTGAGGGCGGCGAAACGGGCGGCAGGGAGCAGGACGACGTTGTCGGGTGGTGCGGTCGGCTGCGACTGGCTGGGCGCGCCGACGGTCTGGAAGAGGGAGTCGGCCTGGGGCAGGTCGACCACGCCGTCCACCTTCACTGAGCGCGCCCCGATGCCCGGCAGCTGGATGCTGACGGTGTCGCCGGGGGCGGCGTGCAGGTTGGATGCGGTCTGCTGGGCCAGCAGGACCCCGGTGGAGGCGCCGGAGAGCGTACGGATCTCATCCGGGAACCGGCTGCGGTAGCCGTCGGGCAGTCCGAGGGCCATGCCGGGGCCGGTGGTCTGGGTGCTGCCCTGGACACGGGCGGTGAAGCCGGTGGTACGGGCGTAGCCGACCGGCAGGGCCGTGCGGGTGCCGGGGGTCTTGCCGACCAGGTGCAGGACGGTGTTGGGGTCGGCGCCGGGCTGCACCTGGACCTGCCAGTCGACGGCGACCGAGCGCAGGGCGCGCTGGGTCATGGTGGCCTTGGACGCGGTCAGGAAGGAGCCGAGCGCGGCGACGAGGGCGACCGCGAGCGCGATGCCGGCCAGGGCGGCCAGGAGTCGTCCGGTGCGGTGGCGGGCCAGGCCGCGTGCCCACGAGGCGATCATGACACCTCCTCGGGTGTGAGCAGTCGGCCGTCGCGCATGGTGCGCCGGGTGGTGAGCCGGGCGGCGACGGCTGGGTCGTGGGTGGTGACCACGAGGGCCGCGCCCGTGTGGTCGGCGACGGTCAGCAGGGCGTCCAGGACGCGGCTGCCGGTGCGGTGGTCGAGGCGGCCGGTGGGCTCGTCGGCGAGGATCAGACGCGGGCCCTGGGCCAGGACGCGGGCGGCGGCCACCCGTTGGGCCTGGCCGCCGGAGATCTCCTCGGGCAGCCGCTCGGCCAGGTCGGCCGCGTCGACCAGTGCGAGGGACGCGAGGGCGGCCTGGTGGGCCTGGTCTTCCGGTCGGCCGTCAAGGATCAAGGGGAGAGCGGTGTTCTCCACCACGTCCAGGGCGGGGATGAGGCTGTCGCCCTGGAAGACCAGACCGATGTCGTACGGCCTCAGGGAGGGAGCCCGGGTCACCGTGCCGCTGGTGGGTTGCTCGAGCCCGGCCAGCAGGTGCAGCAGCGAACTCTTGCCCGACCCGGAGGGGCCGACGACCGCGAGCCGGTCTCCTGCCCCGATCTCCAGGTGCGCGCCGTGTACGGCCACGACGGCCTGGCTGCCTCGCCCGAAGGTGAGCGCCGCGTCGCGGCAGGCCACGAGGACCTCATCGCGTGACATCGTGGTCCTCCCGCAGTACAGGGCGATCCTGGCGCGCCGACGTGGTCCTGGCCCTGCCGTCCTCCAGTTCGATCACCCGGTCCGCGCTGCGGACGACCTCTGCGCTGTGCGTGACGATCAGTACCGCGCAGCCCTGGGCGGCCCGCTCCCGCAGCATCGTGAGGACCAACTGCTCGGTCTCGCCGTCCAGTTCACCGGTCGGCTCGTCGGCCAGCAGGACGGCGGGAGAGTTGGCCAGCGCGACGGCGAGACCGGCACGGGCCAGTTCGCCGCCCGACAGCTGCCGGGGCAGGGCGTGTGCGCGGTCGGCGAGGCCCACCTGGGCGAGCAGTTCTCCGGCCGAAGTCGCGGATGTGCCGCCTTGGGAGCGCTGCGGCAGGCGGATGTTGTCGCGCACGCTCAGGTGGGGCAGCAGGTTGCGGGACTGCAGCAGTACGCCGACATGCCGGGCCCGCAGCCGGGCCCGCTCGGTCTCCGGCCGATGGCTGATCCGTACGCCCGCGACGCACACCTCGCCGCCGGAGGGCTCGTCGAGGCCGGCCAGGCACGCCAGCAGGGTCGACTTGCCCGCCCCGGACGGGCCGACGACCGCGACCGTCTCGCCGCGGCGTACCGCGAGTGAGACTCCGCGCAACGCGAGCGTCTCCTCGTCGCCGGCCCGGTAGAAGCGGTACAACTCGCGGGCTGCCAGCACGACTTCGGCCGGCCCCTGGGAGTGGAGGGACACCGCGCTCACCGCCAGGTGAAAGAGTCGCTGACGATGCGCCACGGGTCGACGTTGTCGGCGTTGACCGGGCCGGACAGGGTCAAGTCCAGCTCGTGACCGGACCGGTGGAAGGCGTACCGTTCGAACGCGTCCCGCACCACCTTGCCGGTGACCGGGTCCTTCGCCGAATCGCCCCGATAGGTGAGGCGCACGACACGGCCTGCGTGCCGGTTCACCTCCGACACCTTCGGCGCGGCGAACTTCGCCACCTGGGAGCGCAGTTGCGGGACGACCGTGTGGGTGACGGAGGCGACCGTGGGTGCGTTGGCCGCGGAGACCGCCGTGATCGTGATGGTGTTGAGCTTGTCCGTGAACGAAGTGGTACCGCCCTGTGTGGTGCGGGCCCAGCCTTCGGGCACCTTGACCGTGAAGCCGGTGAAGGCTCCGCCGGCCGGCCGGTAGGCGACGTAGACCTGGTTGTCGGGGATGTCACCGGGCGGATTGGACTCCGTGGGAGCCGCTGCCCGGCCGGCGCTGCCGCCTCCCGCCGAGGAAGCCGACGGCGATGGCGTCGTCGTACCGGAACCGGAGTGCGAGGTCGAACCGGAACAGCCGGCGGTCACCGCCGCGACGAGTGCCAGTCCGGCGATCGCAGATGAACGGGGGTGTGCTGCCATGGCCACTGACCTCCAAGGAGCGCCCGGAGCGGACGGTCATGGCACCGACACTAGGAAGCCGCCGGTTAGCGCCCGGCCCGCCGAGGGTTAGACGACGGCAAAAGCCTGTGCCGCGGCCGCCCGGCCAGGTGGCGGGCCCGCATGATGAAGGCATGAGACAGCGCGTGGTGCGAGTCGCCGTCACCGCCGCCCTGGTCGCCGTCGTCCTGCTGGCCGTACCGCTGGCCCTCGCCATCAGGTCGTCCCTGTACGCCGACCAGCGCGACACGCTGGAACGCGCGGCCCTGGCCGCCGCGGTGCGGGTGAGCCCGGACTACACGACCGGCGATCCGGTGGAACTTCCCGCCGCCCCGGCGGGTGGGCACCTGGGGCTGTACGACCGGCACCAGCGTCTACGGTCCGGAAGCGGCCCCGGGACGGGGGACGCACCGGTCGGCCGCGCGCTCGGCGGTGAGCCGGTGCGCGGACGGTCGGACGGCGATCTGGTGGTCACCGTGCCCGTCTCACACACCGAACAGGTCATCGGCGTCGTCCGGGCGTCCTCACCCGCGGGCGCGGTACGGGACCGGGTCCTGGCCGTGTGGGCGGTGCTGCTCGGGGTGACCCTGTTCGCGCTCGGTGTCGCCGTCCTCGTCGTCCGCCGTCAGGCCCGGGTCCTGGCCACACCCCTGGAGGACCTCTCCCGCCACTGCCGGGCCGTCACCGAGGGCGACCTGAACGCCCGTGCCGCGCCCAGCAGCATCGCCGAGATCGACCAGGTCGCCCGCACCCACAACGAGATGCTGCGCAGCCTGTCCGAACTCCTGCGCCGCGAACGCGACTTCACCGCCAACGCCTCCCACCAGCTGCGCACACCCCTGACCGGTCTGCAACTCACGCTGGAGGCGGGCCTCCAGCAGGACGACGACGCCCGGCTGCGACCGATCCTGGCCGAGGCCCTGACCGCTGCCCAGGGCCTGCACCGCACCGTGGAGGAAGTTCTCCGGCTGTCCCGCCCCCAGGACACGCCCCGCCTCGCCGCCGGGCAGATTGCGGTGACACGCCTTCTGCAGGAGACGCAGGAGCGGTGGCACGGCCTGTTCGCCGACGGCGGCCGCCGTCTGGAGTGCGGCACACGGGAGGTACCGGCGGATGTCCGGGTGCCCGGCGGCCCCGTGTCGGAGATTCTCGACGTGCTGCTGGACAACGCACGGACGCACGGGCAGGGGACGACCAGGGTCGCGGTACGGGACCTCGACGACGCCCTCGCCTTCGACGTCAGCGACGAGGGCAGCGTGCAGGGCGAACCGGCGCAGCTGTTCGACCGAGGACAGACCGGCGACGGACGGGGAACCGGCATCGGCCTGGCCCTCGCCCGCGACCTGGCCGTCTCCATGGGCGGACGGCTCTTCCTGACCAGTGACACCCCGGCCACCTTCACCTTGCTTGTCCCGGTCCGCCGAAACGAGCATGACGCCGCCGAGCCGACGGACAGGTAGTGCACCCCCGGGAACGCCGCCCCTCGCCGATCGTCTACAGTGCGAAGAACGTCTACACCCTTGTAGTCATTCGTATCCAGCCGTTCACCTGCGTCAGGCGGCCCGAAGGAAAGGGGCGCTGCCGCCGCGACTCGTCGTAGGCCGGCCGGCGGTGTGTCCGTGGGCCCTGGCCCGCTGACCGCCCGGATCGCTCATCTCGGACAGGACCCGCCCGGCCGGAGCACCTGAGGGAGACCGTGCGTCACAAGATATTGGTCGTCGAGGACGATCAGGTGCTGCTGGACGTGCTGCGTCGTGGGCTGTACGAGGAGGGCTTCGAGCCCGTCCTCGCCGGCGACGGTGCCACCGCCCTGCGGCTGGCCACCGGCGACATCGCGGCGGTTGTCCTGGACATCGGGCTGCCCGACGCGGACGGCCGGGACGTGTGCCAGGCGCTGCGCGCCAACGGATTCGTGGCCCCGGTCATCTTCCTGACCGCCCGGCAACGGCTCGCGGACCGGCTTTCGGGCTTCTCGGCAGGCGGTGACGACTACCTGCACAAGCCTTTCCATCTGGCCGAACTCGCCGCCCGGCTGCGGGCGTCCGTGAAGCGGGCTGCGCCGGCCCCGGCGATCGCGGCCGGGGACCTGATTCTGGACCCGTTCGGCCACCGCGTCACCGTGCACGGCACGGCCGTCGCCCTGTCCCCCACGGAGTTCCGGCTGCTGGCCACACTCGTGGCCGCGGGCGGGACCATCGTGCGGCGCCGCGAACTGATCGGGGCGGGCTGGCCGGAGGGTGCCCAGGTCAGTGACAACACGCTGGACCAGTACCTGACCCGGCTGCGGCGGAAGCTGCGTGAAGCCGGCAGCGCGCTGACCATCGGCACGGCCCGCGGGGTCGGACACCGCCTTTCATGAAAAGCGTCGTCCTCGATGAGCTCGGAGGAACAGTGGGCGGTCGAAGCCGTTGAGACGCCGGCTTCGACCGCCCAGGTGAGTCCGCGGACATGCCCGGGCCGCTCCAAGCGGCCGCCTGCGCTGTCCGCCACTGGTCAGCCCATGTCCGTCAGGAGGGCGTTCAGTTCCTTCTCCTGCTGCGCGGGCGACATCGGCGGGTTCGAGTGGTCGATGCCGAAGGTCTTGAGCATTTTGTCCATCTGGGCGTCGATGGAGGTCCAGCCGGTGTTGTCCAGCGGCTGGAGCGATGCCTGGTCGGCATCCCACAGGTCACGCAGCGACTGTGCGGCCGCGTGCGCTCCCTTCTCGTTGCCCGAGCGTGCGTCGTTGAGCGAGGTGGAGGCGAGGTTCTTCAGCGCGGCGACCTTGGCGGGCGGGAACTTCTTCACCGCCTGGCCGGGAGCCATCTGGACGGCGGAGGTGTTGTCCTCCTCCGGCGCCGGGCCGACGTGCGGCTGACCGTGGGCCCAGACCAGCAGGCCCGTGGTGGCGACGGCCAGCAGACCGAAGCCGGCCAGCCCGACGCGCTCCTTGCGCGGATCGCCGGTGGCATGGGCGGCGTGGGCGGCCTCGTAGGTCTCGGTCACGTCCGAGCGCGTCACCGTCAGATAGACCACCGTCGCCAGGATCAGGCCGAGGAAGATCAGGCTGGTGGTGAAGGTTCCCAGGTCGAGACCGGTCGGCTCGCCCGGCTGAGCGACCTTCGGGGAGGCCAGCCAGTCGCCGATGTTCGCGCCCAGCGGGCGGGTCAGGATGTAGGCGAGCCAGAAGGACAGCACCGGGTTCGCGCCGAACTTCCACAGCAGCGTGATCGCGCCGATGAGGCCGAGCGGCAGCAGCACCGAGGCGCCCGGGCTCCAGCCGGTCAGCTCCAGGGTCCAGTCACCGGTCGCGGTGCCGAGCGCGAAGGTGACGAGGACGGCGAGCCAGTAGAACGACTCACGCGGAAGCGTCGTGACCGAGTGGATCGAGAGGGTGCGCTCACGCAGCCACCACACGCCGAAGACCACGGCGAGCAGGACCGAGAACACGGCAGTGCTGATCCACAGCGGCACAGTCAGCTGGTCGGTCAGGATGTCGGTGTACAGCGTGCCCGTGACGCTGACAACGACCACGGTCAGCCAGTACGGGAACGGGACGTACCGCTTCAGCCGCAGCTGGACGGCCAGGACCACGACGAACACCGCGGTGAAGATCCAGGCCGTGTTCACCAGACCGACGCCCAGCTTCATGTTGATCCAGTCGGCGAAGCTCTCCCCGACGGTGGTGCACAGGATCTTGATCACCCAGAACCAGATGGTGACCTCGGGGACCTTGTTCAGCATGAGGCGCCCGCTGCGTGGGCGTGCTTCCGTTGTCGTTGTCATGCGGGGAGGTTTACGCGGGGAACCTGCAAGCAACCTGACTACGTGCCCGCACGCGCGGCCGGGAGTGTCACCTCGACGTGACCGCGGCCGTCCGCGATGGCCCGGACCTCCGCACCGGCCGAGGCGGCGATGCGCCGGACCACAGGAAGCCCCAGCCCGTACCCTCCGCCACCGGTCACACCCGCTTCGAAGACCCGGTCGACCTCAGCGGGATCGAACCCGGGGCCGTCGTCCAGGACGTCGACCACGATGGCCTCGCCCTGGCTGCGTGCGGTGATCCACACACGGGACTTCGCATGCCGCAGGCCGTTCTCCAGCAGGGGTGACAGCAGCGACACGGCGACGTCGGGCGCCACGGCCACCTCTACCTTCGCCGGGAAGGCGATCTCGACCGCGCGGCTGCCGATCGCCCGCCGCGCGGCGGAGCGCAGATCGCAGCGGGTCCCCTCGTCCGTCCGTGCGCGCGCGGCGCGCAAAATCGTCGTGATCGCCGCATCGAGGCGGTCGACCTCGCTCAGCACCGCCTCCGGCACCACGTGCTCACCGGACAGCTGCGCCAGCTGCGCCTCGCCCCGCAGGACCGTGAGCGGTGTGCGCAGTTCGTGGGCGATCTCATCGGTGAGCCGTCGCTCGTCCGCCAGCGCGTTGTCAACGCGCTCCAGGAGGCGGTCCAGAGTCTGTCCCAGTTCCCCGAACTCGTCGCGGGGGACTCCGAGGTTGAAACGGCGCCCGGGCTCGTGATGGCCCCAGTCGTCGGCGAGAGCGGCCATCTCGTGCACGACCCGCAGCGCGCGGTGCACCACCAGGTGCGCGACACCCCCGGCGAGGACGATCGTGAGGCCGCCCAGAATCAACGACAAGGTCAGGCTGCGCTGCTCGGACGTCTCATAGGGCGTGAGGTCCACTCGGACGATCACCATGACGTGGTGGGCGTCGATCGGAACCGGCCGCGCGTACAGGAGGTAGTCACCGACGGACGCGGTCTGCGATCGTTCCGAGTCCGCCAGCTCCTCGACGCGCCCGACCATACTCGCCGGTACGTTCCCGTCGATCAGACTGCCGTCGGCGTACACCCAGGCGACCTCGTCCAGTGCCTCGCTGCTGTTCTCCGTGAGCACGACACGGCCACCCTTCGTGCTGACGTTCGCCGCGACCGCCTCGGCGCGCGTACGGGCCAGATCGTGCGCGTCGGCGTCTGTCACCCTGCTCAGCAGCACGTGCGAGACCACGACCAGGATCGCGACCACTGCGGTGGCGATCAGCACGGTGAGCGCGACGACGCTTCGGCGGAATCCCGTCACTGCCATCGGTAGCCCACGCCGCGGACGGTCGCCAGACGCTCGGCCACACCCAACGGACCGAGCTTGGCCCGCAGCCGGCGCACATAGGAGTCGAGGGTGTTGTCGCTGACCTGCGCTCCGTGCGGCCAGCCGGCGGCGACGAGGGCGTGGCGGCGTACCGCGTCGCCCTGCGAGGCGATCAGGCGGCCCAGCAGCCGGAACTCCGTCGGGGTCAGACTCATGCTCACCGAATCGTAGGTCACCACGTGCTTCGACGGGTCGAGGACGACCTCGTGCGGTGCGGCCGCGACGGTGGCCCGGCGCAGCAGGGCTCGGACGCGGACCAGCAGTTCCGGGATGTCGAAGGGTTTGGTCATGTAGTCGTCGGCGCCGGCCTCGAAGCCGCCCACCTTGTGATGCAGGCCGTCCAGGGCGGTGAGCATCAACACCGGCACGTCGACGCCCCGAGCCCGCAGGGCCAGGCAGACATCGCGGCCGTCGGCGTCCGGGAGCCCGAGATCCAGGACGACCAGTTGGGGCGCCGGTGCGAGCTGCCGCAGCAGGCTGTCGGCCGTGGCGGCGACGGAGACGGTGTGGCCGTCGTGTTCCAGGGCGCGCTTGAGGATGCCGCGGACCGCCGCGTCGTCTTCGCACACCATGATGAAAGCCACGTGCCGACCCTAGATACTCGGGTCCCAGTTCTCCATCTGCCCTGATCAGCCGCTTGCCGGTCGGACACGAGCGGCCGAGCTGAGGCTGCGGGGTGCCGGACGCGGGAGGACCACGACGGGTCGTAGGGACCCCGTGCAGGAGCACGTCGACGCCATCGCGCCAGGTCACCGCCCGCTCTTCGACCGGGTGGGCAGGCTGATCCTGCAGGAATTCCCGCCGGGGGGCGTAGCGCTGTCGTGCGGAATGCGCACCTACTGCGTCGAGAAGCGCAGGTCCGCGTACTCGGTCGAGGATCCAGGCCTGGGCTGCTGACCGCCGGCGTGGTGCACGTGGTCCCGCATCACGCGCACTGCCCCGACGCCGTCGTGTCGGTGGGGTGGGCCACTCGGATGCCCCCGATGACGATGCCCGCCAGGTGTCCCAGGGGGCACCTGGCGGCGCCCCGCGGTCGCAAATGCGCGTAGGAGCCAGAGACGACGTCAGGGCCCCGGGCTGGTGCCCGAGGCCCTTGAGAAAGGAGCCGCTGTGGCGTCAGCTGCCCAGTTCCTTGCGGTCGCTGCCGCCGCTGATGGCGATCTTGCGGGGCTTGGCCTGCTCGGCGACGGGGATCCGCAGGCTCAGCACACCGGCCTCGTAGGTGGCTTCGATCTTGTCGGTGTCGAGGGTCTCGCCGAGGAACAGCTGCCGACTGAACGTCCCTGCGGGCCGCTCGGTGACCACCGTATCGATGTTCTCGCTGTACGCCGGCTTGCGTTCGGCCTTCACGGTCAGGACGTTGCGCTCGACATCGAGATCGATCGACTCCGCGTCCACGCCCGGCAGGTCCAGCTCCACGAAGAACGTGTCACCCTCACGCCAGGCGTCCAGCGGCATGCCCGCCGGGTGCGCGGCCGTGCCCCAGACCCGCTCGACGAGCCGGTCAAGCTCGCGGAAGGGATCCGTACGCATCAGCATCTGTCATCCCTCCTTCACGTCGTTCCTTGCGTGTAATCCGCTCCACTTCTGATATAGCACCACGCCGTAAAGTTGCCAACTATCGGCTCAACTTTTTTCTGTTCTGAGCGGTGACCTGCCGCAGCCAGACCGCGTCCCCCTCCGGGTCGGCCGGTGAACACGGCCAGGCGGGTATACGGGGTGTCGCGGGAGAAGGTCGTCACCACGAGCACCGGGCCCCGAGCGTCAAGGGCGGCGAAGTCCCGGCCTCGGGGGTGCTCCCGTTCGCCCGCGCACCAGCGCCCGGGACGGAAGCGGTAGCGGGGCCCGGGATGCGGGCGCACCGCGCGCCACCCGTGCGGATCCACGCGGACCTCGTCCACGAACTCAAGTCGCAGGCGCACGCTGCGGCGCCGCGCCGCCGGCGCCCACCGCCACGGCAGGTGCACCACCAGGTCGCCGCCGTCGATGCGCAAGCCGCGTCACGATGCTCACCTGCCTTTCGGGTATCCAGGGCGCACCGCATGCCCCGCTCGCCTGCGGTGCGTCCCGGCCTCGGGGGTGCTCCAGTTCGCCCGCGGGGCACCGCGCCCGGGAGGGGTGCGGTACTCCCGCCAGGCGGCAGCCACAGTCCGCCCGCGAGTGCGTACACGCCCAGCACCAGCGCGATGACCACCGCGCCGACCTCCGGGCGCAGCCACAGCAGTGCACCCGCCGCCACCGACACGCCGGCCGAGGCCCGCCACCACCACGCGTGCCGCAACTCATGCCGCATCCGCGTGGCGACCCACAGCTCCAGGCAGCCCGTCACGATGGCCAGGCGCCGCCACGATCAACAGCGCCAGGGCCGTCGGACCCGGCCATACGGCCGCGATCAGTCCGGCCATCACTGCCGATCTCCCGCTCCACCCGACGGTGGACGGATTTGCCAAGGCGCCGGCGGAGGCCACCGCGGGGCAGGGTGTCGATGTCGCGTTCGACTTCGTCGACGTACCCGCCGCGCGCGCTCAGGCGGTTGCCGCGCTGCGAGCCGGCGGAGTCCTGGTTCTCGCGGGGCTCACTCCGGAGTCGATCGTCGTCGAGGACAGTACGGGGTTCAGCTTCCGGGGCCACCAGGTCCGCGGCCACTACGGCTCCGGGTTCGAGCACGTGGAGCAGCTCATCGGCCTGACCTCCGCCGGACGGATCGATCTGACCCCTTCCGTCACGGCTCACATACCGCTGGCCGAGGCCGCTGACGCCGCCGCCCGGCTGGAGAAGAAGATCGGCGACCCGATCCGGTTCGTGCTCACCCCCTGACGTCTGCCGGCCCCGGTTCATGGCGGGTCCGAGAAGTCCCTCCCGCGACGTGAGTCGCGGGAGGGACTTCGTGCGTTGCGGCGGGCCGGCAGAGGGGGGCGTGCCCCCTGCGGGGGCCTTGACCCCGGCGGACGGACCGGGCTTCGAATGGTTCCGTCAGGCGACTGTGTCAGTTGCCACAATCGATCGACATTGTCGAGTGACAATGTCACCCGTATAGTTCTGGACAGCGACAGCCTGTGCGGAACGAAAGGCATGCTCATGACCCACGAGACCCTGCGCGGAACCGAACCGATTCCCCAGCGTCCCGCCCTGCCTCTGGTCGGCCACGCGTTCGACATCCCCAGTGGTGTCGACGGCCTGCACTACGTGATGAAGGAGGCCAAGGAGCTGGGGCCGCTGTTCAAGATCCGCGTCTTCGGCAACGAGATCAACTTCGCCTCGGGCCTCGACCTGGTCACCGAGCTGGCGGACGAGAGCCGGTTCCGCAAGAACGTGCACCCCGACCTCGTCATCCTCCGGGAGATCGGCGGCGACGGTCTCTTCACCGCCTTCAACGACGAGCCCAACTGGCGCAAGGCGCACGACGTCCTGATGCCGGCGTTCTCCCTCGGCGCGATGCGCGGCTATCACGACACGATGCTCCAGGTCGCCCGTGAGCTGATCGGCAAGTGGGACCGGGCGGCGGGTTCGGAGCCCGTGGACGTCGCCGACGACATGACGCGGCTGACGCTCGACACGATCGGCCTGTGCGGTTTCGGCTACGACTTCGAGTCGTTCAGCCGTCAGGAGCCGCACCCCTTCGTCACCGCTCTGTCGCGGGCTCTGGGCTTCGCCCAGGCCAAGGGGGAGTCCATCCCCGGCACGGAGCTGTTCAAGTGGAAGCAGACGGAGCAGTTCCGCAAGGACGTCACCCTGATGAAGGACCTGGTCGACGACGTGATCCGGCAGCGCCGGGCGTCCGGCGACCAGAGCACCGACGACCTGCTCGGGCGCATGCTGCACACCCGCGACGCGGTGACGGGCGAGCCCCTGGACGACGTCAACATCCGCTACCAGGCGATCACGTTCCTCATCGCCGGTCACGAGACCACCAGCGGCGCCCTGTCGTTCGCCCTGTACTACCTGACCAAGCACCCCGAGGTTCTTGCCCGGGCCCAGGCCGAGGTCGACGCCCTCTGGGGTGACGCCGACGCCCCCGAGCCCGACTACGGGGACATCGGCAAGCTGACGTACATCCGCCAGGTGCTCAACGAGGGCCTGCGGCTGTGGCCGACGGCGCCCGCCTTCGCGGTGGAGCCGCTCGAGGACACGGTCATCGGCGGGAAGTACGCCGTGCGCAAGGGCGAGTCGATCCAGATACTCATCCCGCAGCTGCACCGCGATCCCGCCTGGGGCGAGAACGTCGAGCTGTTCGACCCCGACCGGTTCCTGCCGGAACGGGAGGAGGAGCGCCCGGTCCACCTGTTCAAGCCGTTCGGCAGCGGCGAACGCGCCTGCATCGGCCGCCAGTTCGCGCTGCACGAGGCGACGCTGGTCCTCGCACTGGTGATCCACCGCTACCGCCTGATCGACCACACCAACTACCAGCTGAAGATCAAGCAGTCCCTCACCCTCAAGCCCGACGAGTTCACCCTGAACCTGGCCCGGCGCACCAGCGGCGAGCGTCGCCTGCCCGCCGTCTCCGCGAGCGCCGGCCCCGCCGCCGAGGGCCGCCCCGCCGTCCGGCGCGCCACCGGAACCGCGCTGACCCTGCTGCACGGCTCCAACCTGGGCACCTGCGCGGGCATCGCCCGCGACCTGGCCGAAGACGGCGACGAGCGAGGCTTCGCCCCGTCCGTCGCGCCCCTCAACGACGCCGTGGGCAGGCTCTCCCCCGGCGACGGGCCGGTGGTGATCGTGGCCGCCTCCTACAACGGCAGGCCCACCGACGACGCCACGCAGTTCGTCGCATGGCTGGAAGGACTGGAGCCCGGCGCACTCGACGGCCTGAAGTACGCCGTGCTCGGCGTCGGCGACCGCAACTGGGCCGCCACCTACCAACGCGTCCCCACTCTCATCGACGAACGGCTCACCGCCGCGGGCGCCACCTCACTGCTGGAGCGTGGCGCCGCGGACGCCGCCGGCGACTTCGCCGGCACGGTGGACCGGTGGACCGGGGACCTGTGGACCGCCCTGCTGGAGCGGTACGGAGCCGCCGGAGACGTACAGCAGACCGAGCAGGCCGCCGACGAGGACACGGCACTGTACGAGCTGGAGGACACGACCGACTCGGTCATCGGCGGGCTCGCGGCACGCCACGGCGTCCAGCCGATGGAGGTGCTCGACGCGTACGAACTCGTCGACATGAACCATGGGCTGGGCCGCTCCAAGCGGTTCCTGAGGCTCCGGCTGCCCGAGGGCGTCACCTACCGCACCGGCGACCACCTGGCTGTCCTCCCGAGCAACCCGCGCGACCTCGTCCAGCGCGTGGCCGACCGCTTCTCGCTCGACCTGGACCGTACCGTCCGGCTCCGCGCCCGCCGCCGAAGCCGTAGCGCCCTGCCCGTCGACCGCCCGCTGACCCTGCGCCGCCTGCTCACCGACTTCGTCGAACTGCAGGATGCCGCCACCCGGGAACAGGTCGCCGTGCTCGCCGAGCACACCGCCTGCCCGCCCGAGAAGCGTCCCCTGGCCGAACTCGCGGCGGCGGACGAGGAGACGTTCCGCGAGCAGGTGACCGCCGCCGGGCTCGGCCTCCTGGACCTGCTGGAGCGCTACCGGGCCTGCGAGCTGCCGTTCGAGGTCTTCCTGGAGCTGCTGCCCGTCCTGCGCCCGCGCCACTACTCCATCTCCTCGTCCGCCGCGGCGGCACCCGGCGAGGTCGACCTGATGGTGTCGCTGCTCGCCGCGCCCCACCGCTGCGGCGAGGGCACCTTCCGCGGCATCGGCTCGCACTACCTGCAGACCGTGAACGCCGGCGACACCGTCCAGGCCCGGGTGCTGCCCTGCAGCGAGGCCTTCCGTCTGCCCGAGGACGACTCCGTACCCGTGATCCTGGTCAGCGCCGGCACCGGCCTGGCCCCCTTCCGCGGGGCCGTCCTCGACCGCCACCACACCAAGTCGACCGGCACCCTGCTGTGCTACTTCGGCTGCGACCACCCGGACGTCGACTACCTCCACCGCGCGGAGTTCGAGGCGGCCGAGGCAGCCGGAGCCGTCAGCATGCGCCCCACCTTCTCCTGCGCCCCCGAGGACGGTGCCCGCTTCGTCCAGGACCGCATCGCCAAGGAGAGCGAGGAGGTCTGGGCGGCGCTGGAGGCTGGCGGACGCGTCTACATCTGCGGCGACGGCCGCCGCATGGCTCCGGCGGTACGGGAGGCGTTCATGGCGATCTACCGCAAGTACACCGGCACCGGTGACGACGAGGCGAGCGCCTGGCTGGACGCCTTGATCGAGTCCGGCATCTATGTCGAGGACGTCTGGGCCGGCTGACGGCAGACCACCCGGTGTGCGGTGGCCGACGTCCACCGCACACCCCACTGAGCGACAGGGCCACGGACACACTCCCCCCAAGGTCCGTGGCCCTGTCTTCTACCCCCGCGTCCCTCTGCTTTCACCCGTGCCCGCCCCTCCCGAACTCATGAGGTTCCCATGCTTGTCGTACGCTCCGCGCCCCGCCGGGGGCCGCTGGCACTTCCCGCACTTCCCTACTCCCCGCTGAGGAGCGGCCGGTGAACGCGCGCAGCGGTTCCGCCCTGACCTTCGGCGTGGCGGTCGCCCTCATCGCCGGAGTGACCCTGGGGAACGGCGGAGCGAACGTGATGCCCGTCTTCGTCGACGACTTCGCCACCCGCTTCGCGCTGTCGGACTCCACCGCAGGGCTCGTGGCCGCGACCCAGCTGATGGCGACCGCCGTCGTCACCCTGCTGCTGGCCAAGCGGGCGGCGCGCCCGGGGCGGGTACGGATGGCCCGTCTGGGCCTGGCCGTCTCGGGCGTCGGCTTTCTGGGCGCGGCGACGGTCACCGACCCGGTGAGCCTGGTCCTGGCCAACCTCGTGCTCGGCGCGGGGCTCGGCGCGGTCTACGCGGCGGCCACGGCCGCGCTCGCCGCCACCGACGACGCCGACAAGGCCTCCGCGGTCACCATCTCCGGTGTGGTCGGTGTGACGGCGCTGCTGATCATGGGCGTCCCCGCGGCCAACCACGACCTCGGGGAGGGCACCGGCTTCCTGCTCATGGCGCTGTGCTGTGTGCTCGCCTGGCCGCTGCTGCGCCGGCTCCCCGACGGCGCGTCCGGTCCCGCGGCACCGGACGCCGGCTCCTCCGGCACGGAAGGGGCGGCCTCGGCAGGACCGACAGTCCTTCTGCTCCTCGGCACCGGGCTCCTGTGGGCCGTCACGCAGGGCGCGTGGTCGTACGCCTCGGTGCTGGGGCGTCAGCACACCGCCATGTCGCACTCGGCCGTGTCGGCCGTCCTCGCCGTCTCCAGCGTCGTGGCACTCGTGGGCGCCGTGGTGGGGCCCCTCTGCGCGCGGCACTTCGGACGCATGCGGTCGATGGCCGCCTTCGTCACGGCGCAGGCCCTCGCGATGGCGGTCCTGATCGTCACCCACGACCCGGTCGTCTTCACCGTCGCGGCTGTCCTGTGGCAGGCCTGCCAACTGGCCGTCCTGGTGCAGATGCTCGCCGCCGCGGCGCTCATCGACCCGACCGGACGCCTGGTGGCCTCCCTCAGCGGGGCGGGTGCGCTGGGTACCGGCGTCGGGCCGCTGGCCGTCGGCGCCATACTCGACGGTGCCGGGGCCGGCGTACTGAGTCTCGTCCTGGCGGTCGGTACCTTCGCCGCCTCGCTGCCCCTGCTGAGGATGACGGTGGCCAGCGGGGAGGCCACCGCCGAACAACCGCAGCCCGGGCGTGTGCCGACGGTCTGAGGACGTCGTCCCGACCAGGCCCAAGCGGCCGCTGCCCCTGAC
>NZ_JBSFHW010000043.1:0-92906 GCF_053597275.1 Streptomyces sp. NPDC001492
AGCAGCGGCAGGCTCTGCGAGGCGGTCACGAACTCCCGCAGCGGATGCCGGGCCAGCACCGCGTCCACCTCCGGCGTCAACGCCGCCGCCAGACGGGTGGCGACCGGCAGCGAGTCGTCGCGCAGCGTCTCCGCCGCCGCGAGCACCGCAGTGCGCCCGGGGCCCTCGGGCACCCCGGCGGCCAGCTTCTCATGCAGGTCGCCGCCCTCCTCCAGCACCAGCCCGGTGTCGATGCCCGCCGGAATCTTGATGCGGGCAGTGCGCCGCCACGTGGTCACCGGATCGCTCCAGGCCTCCACCCGATACGTCCAGTGGCCCGCGGAGGTGGGGGTGACCTCGGCGCCCCAGCGGTCGGAGCCGGGGGCCAGTTCACGCATCGGCGTCCACGGGCCGTGCTGGCCCTCCGGATCCGTCAGGACGACATTGGCGGCGACCGCGTCATGGCCCTCCCGGAACACGGTCGCGGTGACCTGGAACGTCTCCCCGACGACCGCCTTGGCCGGGCGCCTTCCGCACTCCACCGCCGGATGGACGTCCCGCACCGGGATGCGGCCGATGGCCGGAATCGAACTCATGGGTCTCACCTCCGCCGTGCTGGGGACCGGGCCTTCGGCCCGGTCGAGGGATACAAACTGCGACATATGCGTTGAGCCGCAGGGAGGTCTACCTCCCTGCGGCGAAATGCTCCTGCGCCTGCGGGGGGCCGCGCCGGTCGGCCGCACCCGGTCGGGGCCGCTCGTTCTGCTCCCGGAGATAGGCGCCCAGGGTGGACCCCAGATAGCGCTCGGCGGCGTCCGCGGCCTCGCGGGCGCAGCGCTTGCCCATCAGCACGCACAGGGTGTAGCCCGAGTCCTCGAAGGTGGCGCGCACCGCGCGGTCGGCGGGAGACGCGAGCATGACGCGTTCCCAGGCCCGGTACCGCCTCAGTTGCCGGGCCACTTCGGCTTTGGCCGGTAGCAGCATGACGCTCTTCACTTTCTCCGGGGCTCGATCGCACGTCTCCCGACCGTCGGGCGGCCGCGCGTGGGCACGCACGGATCCGTTACGGGTCTCGAGGTCTTCACACATGGTGCACGGGTGGCGACTCAGCGTCTTGTTGGATCTTCAACTATGCGTGGTGGGTTCCATCGCCCCGGCTGTGCGCTCCGGTTGCACGAATGGTCTAGTTCACCCACTCTTGAGGTGACTCAGAAGCGATCAACGCTCACGCTTCGCGTTCGGGGCTCGTCCCACAGGGGCGAGAAGGAGCGGGAGCTTCGCGGGTGAGGAGCCACGAAGATGAAGACCGCAGTGCCCTGCTACTACCACCTCGATGTGGAAGTCAGCCCCGAACGGGTCGGACAGGTACGGCGCATCCTGGCCGCGCATCTCCGCCTCTGGGACCTCGAGACACTGGTCGAGCCCGTCTGCAGCGGCGCCGAGCTGCTGTTGCAGGCCATCGACGAGCACGCCACGGACAAGAACACCTCGGTCGAGATGTGGTGGAACGGGCAGCATCTGATCACCGCCGTGGGAGAGAACGACTGCGACCTGCGTCCCGACCAGGACCTGCGTTCCTGTCTGCAGTGGATCGCCGCGATGAGCGACGGCTGGGGCTGCTGCGCCACCGACACCGGCAGCAAGGTCATCTGGTTCTCGCAGCGGGCCAGGGCCGGCGAACGGGTGCCCCTGGTGCCCTTGGCGCCCGCGCCGAGTCTGCGCGAAGTGCTCCAGGTGCCCCGCGAGATGCCTGCCGTGGCCCTGGCCGGGCAGGTGCGCGAGCTGGACGGCATCCTGGAGGATGCCCGGTGACGGCGAAGCGCCGCCGCAAGCCAGGGGTGCCCGTCTGGAGCGGGCACCCCTACCCATTGGGTGCCTCCTACGACGGGAAAGGCACCAACTTCGCGCTCTTCAGCGAGGTGGCCGAACGCGTCGAACTCGTCCTCGTCGACGACGGCGGGGAGCACCGCGTCCCGGTGACCGAGGTCGACGGCTTCGTCTGGCACTGCTACCTGCCGGACATCGGGCCGGGACAGCGCTACGGCTACCGGGTGCACGGCCCCTGGCACCCGCAGCTGGGCCATCGCTGCAACCCGGCGAAACTCCTGCTCGACCCGTACACCAGGGCGGTCGACGGGCAGGTGGACAACCACGCCTCCCTCTTCGAGCGCGCACCGCACGGCCGGTCCCGGTCGGACAGCGCCGGGCACACCATGCTCGGCGTGGTCACCGACCCGGCCTTCGACTGGGGCGAGGACCGGCCGCCGCGACAGCCCTACGCCGACAGTGTGATCTACGAGGCGCACGTACGGGGCCTGACCCGCACCCACCCCGACGTCCCGCCCGAACTCCGCGGCACCTACGCCGGACTCGCGCATCCCGCGGTCGTCGAGCACCTGACGAAGCTGGGCGTGACGGCGGTGGAGCTGATGCCGGTGCACCAGTACGTCCAGGACGGGGTGCTGCAGGGCCGCGGCCTGTCCAACTACTGGGGCTACAACACGATCGGCTTCTTCGCGCCGCACAACGCCTACGCCGCCCACGGCACCCGCGGCGGACAGGTCACCGAGTTCAAGTCGATGGTGAAGGCACTGCACGCGGCCGGCCTCGAGGTCATCCTCGACGTCGTCTACAACCACACCGCCGAGGGCAACGAGAAGGGCCCCACGCTCTCCTTCCGCGGCATCGACAACGCCTCGTACTACCGTCTGGTGGACGGCGACTGGGGCCACTACTACGACACCACCGGCACCGGCAACAGCCTGCTGATGCGCCACCCCTACGTACTGCAGCTGATCATGGACTCGCTGCGGTACTGGGTCACCGACATGCACGTCGACGGCTTCCGCTTCGACCTCGCGGCCACGCTGGCCCGGCAGTTCCACGAGGTGGACCGGCTGTCGGCGTTCTTCGACCTCATCCAGCAGGACCCGGTCATCAGCCGCGTCAAGCTGATCGCCGAGCCCTGGGACGTGGGGGAGGGCGGTTACCAGGTGGGCAACTTCCCGCCGCTGTGGTCGGAGTGGAACGGCAAGTACCGCGACGCCGTACGGGACTTCTGGCGTGGCGGCGAGCACACGCTGGGCGAGTTCGCCTCCCGGCTGACCGGCTCCGCGGACCTTTACGCGCACAGCCGGCGCCGCCCCCGGGCCAGCGTCAACTTCGTCACCGCGCACGACGGATTCACCCTGCGCGACCTGGTCTCGTACAACGACAAGCACAACGAGGCCAACGGGGAGGGCAACCGGGACGGAGAGAGCGTCAACCGGTCCTGGAACTGCGGAGTCGAGGGCGACACCGACGATCCGGGCGTGCTGGAGCTGCGTGCTCGCCAGCAACGCAACTTCCTGGCCACCCTGCTGCTCTCGCAGGGCATCCCGATGATCGGCCACGGCGACGAACTCGGCCGCACCCAGCACGGCAACAACAACGCCTACTGCCAGGACAACGAAGTCTCCTGGGTCGACTGGGAGCTGACCGAGGAGCAGCGGGACCTCGCCGAGTTCACCCGGTACGTCATCGCACTGCGCGCCGCCCACCCGGTGCTGCGCCGCCGCCGGTTCTTCCGCGGCGAGACCGCGACCCACCCGCGCCGGCCGCTGCCGGACCTGGTGTGGCTGGCGCCGGACGCGCAGGAGATGACGGAGGAGGACTGGCAGCGCTCCGACGCGCACTCCGTCGCCGTGTTCCTCAACGGCGACGCCATCGCCGAACACGACGACTGCGGCCGTCCCGTCGTGGACGACTCGTTCCTGCTCCTGCTGAACAGCTACTGGGAACCGGTGGAGTTCCGGCTGCCGGACGTCACGTACGGCGAACGCTGGACGACGCTGATCGACACCGCCGAGCCGCACGGGCCGCCGGACGAGTCGGAGTACAAGGCGAACACCGGGCTCCTGGTCGAGCGCCGCAGCCTGGTGCTCCTGTCGAGACCCCCCTGTGCCCCGAAGGGGCGCGGGGCTTCATCGACCGGCGGCTCCGCCGCGGGGCGCGGCACGTCACGACGACGCTAGAAGCCGACCGACGACACAACGTGGCACTTCCACAGGCGCCCGGCTGCCCCAGCGGAGCGTCACCTCAGCGTTCGCGGCGCGAGGTCACCGTGAACTGCGCACCGTCGGCGTCGCGCAGCACGGCCTCGTCGCTGCCCTTCGACAGGACGCTGCCGCCGTGCACCTCGGCGGCCCGTACACAGGCCGCCACGTCCTCGACCGCGAAGTGGATCTGCCAGTGGGGCCGGATGGTGGGGTCGGGCGCCGCCCCCAGGGCCCCGGACTCGATGCGCGCCACGATGTCGCCCTGGCTGCGCAGCACCACCTCGCCGCCCTCGTAGAGGACCTCGCAGCTGCCGGGCCGCCCCGAGGCCCAGTCCAGCACCTCGCCGTAGAAGATCGCGGCGTCGAAGGCGTCGCGCGTGTGCAGTCTGATGAAGGTCGGGGCCGCCTGCCGCCACTTCTCCCAGTCGGCGATCAGCGCCCCCTCCCAGATTCCGAAGGTGGCTCCGTCCCGGTCGGCCAGCAGGGCCGCCCGCCCCGGGGGGAACGAGATCGGGCCGACCGCGGCCGTCCCGCCCCGCTCCTGGGCCCGTGCCGCGGCCTTGTCCGCGCTGGGCACGGCGAAGTACGGCGTCCACGCCACCGCCATCTGCCACATGTCGGCGACGGCGGCGATCCCGGCCACGGGCGTGCCGTCCACCATGGCCATCCGGAAGCGGTCACCCAGCTTGGCGGAGCGCCACTCCCAGCCCAGCACGGCCGCGTAGAAGTCCTCGGTGGCGTCGACGTCGCGGCTGGTCAGGCTCACCCAGCACGGCGCACCGAACACGGAGGCCGAGGTGACGATGCGCGTCATGCCGCGCGGGCGTGAGGTGTCGTGGTTCATGGCAGTTGCGTCCTGGTCTCGTCGATCGGCAGCCACCGGTCTGGTACCAGTGTCCAACCGGAACCGCACGATGCGCCTGCCGAGTACCCCGTGAGGGGGGCCGAAACGGGTGCCGTGGCGGTTGCCGCCGGTGGCGACGGGCAGGGTGAGTGCCACTATGGAGGAGTGGCACAGGTACCGCATGAACCTGCCGACGAGACGGATCGCATCTTCGCGCTGCAGGAAGAAGTCGATCAGCTGAAGGAAGCCATCGTCTCGCACGCCGTCGTGGACCAGGCGATCGGGATGATGGTCGCGCTGGGCCGGGTGGCGCCGGACCAGGGATGGGCAGTGCTGAAGGACGTCTCCCAGCACACGAACATCAAGCTCCGCAATGTCGCCGAGCTCATTCTCATCTGGGGCCGCAACGGGGACCTGCCCCCGGAGATCAAGGCCGAACTCGAGGACGCCCTGGACCGCTACGGTCCCACGCAGATCCCCGAGGCCCCACCGGAGCGGTGAGGCGACGGGGCCGCGTACGGCCGAACGGCGCAACGTTCAGCCGGTCTCCGCGAGGAGTTCCGCGCGGAGCTGGTCGAAACAGCCGCTGAGCAGCCGGGAGACATGCATCTGAGAGATGCCGAGCTGCTGGGCGATGCGGCTTTGCGTCATGCCTCCGAAGAAGCGGAGATACAGGATGGTGCGCTCGCGCTCCGGGAGCGCCTGCAGACACGGCCTGACCGCCACGCGATCGACGACGACGTCGTAGGCCGGGTCGGGCCCTCCGATCGCGTCCGTCAGGGCGTATCCGTCGGTGCCGGGCATCTCGGCGTCCAGCGAGAGCGCGGTGAAGCACTCCAGGGCTTCCATCCCGGTGCGCACCTCGCCCTCGCTCAGGTGGGCCTGCCGGGCGATCTCGGTGACGGTCGGTCTGCGCCCCGCTGTGGTCTGGGACAGGTCCTTCGCGGCCTGCCGCACCCTGTTGCGCAGGTCCTGGACCCGGCGCGGCACATGCAGTGTCCACATGTGGTCGCGGAAGTGCCGTTTGATCTCGCCGGTGATGGTCGGCACCGCGTACGCCTCGAAGGCGTGGCCGCGGGCGGGGTCGTAGTGGTCGACGGCCTTGACCAGTCCGAGGGCCGCGACCTGGTAGAGGTCCTCCAGTGACTCTCCGCGCCCTTTGTACCGGACGGCGATCCGCTCGGCCATCGGCAGCCAGGCCTGGACCAGTTGGTCCCGCAGCTGCCTGCGCTGCGGCCCTTCGGACAGCCGAGCGAGCCGGGCGAAGGCCTCGGCGGTGTCGGGGGCGTCGTCGTGCGGATGGGGTTTCGTGCTGGCGCTGGCGACACGCATGGTGCGCACCTCCCTGAGGCGGTGCATGGGGGGACGGGCGCCATGGGAGATGCGGCTCGGACCTGCGGAGACATCCGGAGCCCGACCGGCTCCCACGGACGTGCCTCCTGTCCGAAGCACTAGGTACTGATGCCCAGAATCTGTACATCCCAAACAAACACGACATTCTGGATGGATGGTGGGTGCTTGACCGTCCCTTGGGGTTCATTACCTCTGCTACAGAGATAATCTGCTGATGTGGAAACCGAAACCTTCCCGGACGAGCTGATCGACGCCCTCGTCGGCGTCCAGCGGCTGGTACGGCGCCGTCTGCGCCCGCAGATCGCCCCGCAGTTGCGCGGCGCCGAGGTCGAGCTGCTGCGCCTGGTCGTCACCCGGCCCGGCATCGGCATATCCGACGCCGCCAAAGAGCTGTACCTGGCGGGCAATTCGGTCTCGACGCTGGTCAACCAGCTGTCCCGGCAGGGCTATCTGGTCCGCGAGACCAACCCCGCCGACCGGCGCGCCGCCCGGCTGCTGCCGACGCCCGCGGCCGAGGCGCGGCTCGCCGAATGGCGCAAACGGCGCGCCGAACTCGTACGCGGCGGGCTGTCCCGGCTCGACGACACGGACCGGGAGACACTGCGCACGGCGATCCCCGCCCTGCGCAGGCTGGCCGACACCCTGCACGAGGAGGCCGAGGAGACATGACGCGGAACGCCGACACCGGACAGGCCGAGGCCGTCACCTGCACCGGACTCGCCTACGCCTTCGGCGAGACGAACGCGGTCGACGGACTCGAACTGTCGGTGGCCGAGGGCGAGGTCTTCGGCCTGCTCGGACCCAACGGCGCCGGAAAGACGACCGCGATCCGCTGCATCACCACCCTGCTCCCGGTCCCCGCCGGAATGGTCCGCGTCTTCGGCCACGACGCGGCGGGGGACCGCATGGCCGTGCGGCGCCTGCTGGGCTATGTGCCGCAGCAGCTGTCCGCCGACGCCGGACTCACCGGCCGTGAGAACGTCGCCCTGTTCGCCCGCGTCTTCGACGTGCCCCGCGCCGAACGCGCCGAACGCGTCGGCCAGGCCCTGGCGGCCGTCGGTCTCGCCGACGCCGCCGACCGGCTGGCCGGCACCTACTCCGGCGGCATGGTCCGCCGCCTCGAACTCGCGCAGGCACTGGTCAGCGCCCCCCGGCTGCTGATCCTCGACGAGCCGACCATCGGCCTCGACCCGATAGCCCGCACCGGAGTGTGGGACCACATCAACGCCGTGCGCGCCGCCACCGGCATGACCGTGCTGGTGACCACCCACTACATGGACGAGGCCGACCAGTACTGCGACCGGGTCGCCCTGATGCACCGCGGCCGCATCCGTGCCCTCGGCACCCCCGACGAGCTCAGGGAAGGGCTCGGGGAGCGCCGGCGCGCCGCGGGCGCGGCGGCCACCGACCCGCTGCCCACCCTGGAGGACGTCTTCCGGGACGTCGCGGGCAGCGGACTCGACGACCAGGCAGGAGGTTTCCGCGATGTCCGAAGCACCCGCCGCACCGCGCACCGCGTCGGCTGACCCCACCGGCGCACCCGGCATCGACCTGCTGCTGCGGCCGCCCCGGCCCCGCGCGGGCTGGCGGCTGCTGCCCGCGCGCGTGTTCGCGATGTGCGCCGTCGAACTGCAGAAGCTGCGCCACGACCGCACCGAGCTGTACACCCGCGCCGTGCAGCCCGCCCTGTGGCTGCTGATCTTCGGTCAGACCTTCACCCGCATCAAGGCCATCCCCACCGGAGGCATCCCCTACGTCGACTACCTGGCGCCCGGCATCATCGCCCAGTCCGCGATGTTCATCGCCATCTTCTACGGCATCCAGATCATCTGGGAGCGCGATGCCGGCATCCTCAACAAGCTGCTGGTCACGCCCACCCCACGCTCGGCCCTGATCACCGGCAAGGCGTTCGCGGCCGGAGTGAAGTCCCTGATCCAGGCCGTCGTCGTCATCCTGATCGCCGCGGTGCTCGGAGTGGCGCTGACCTGGAACCCGCTGAAGCTGCTCGGTGTCGCCGCGATCGTGGTCCTGGGGTCCGCGTTCTTCTCCTGCCTGTCGATGAGCATCGCCGGCATCGTCCTCAACCGCGACCGCCTCATGGGGTTCGGGCAGGCCATCACGATGCCGCTGTTCTTCGGCTCCAACGCCCTGTACCCCGTGTCCGTCATGCCCGGCTGGCTCCAGGCCGTCAGCAAGGTCAATCCGCTGAGCTACCAGGTGGACGCCCTGCGCGGCCTGCTCCTCGGCACGCACGCGCACGTGGCCCTCGACTTCGCGGTGCTGCTCGTGGCCGGCGCGCTCGGCATCGCCGCGGCCTCCTCGCTCCTCGGCCGGCTGGCCCGCTGAGGACGGCCCGCGGAACGTGATGTGCCCCACGCACACGTGCACGTCCGTGTGGCGTGTTCCGACCGTTGTTCCTGCGCACGGCTTGATCAGTGATCAAAGGGGGTGAATGCGCTGGCCACAGCGCATTCTGCTCATTTGACAGTGCCCTGAGCGCACAGATAGGAAGCAGCTCTCTGAGGTCGATGAGGTGGACTGTGTACGAGCCGAACGTGGTCGGGGACTGGCAGGAGTACGACGAGCATGCCGGCCTGCGTGTCCGCGTCCACCGTCTGGAAGCCGCCGAGCCCCCACGCGGACGCGACGACGCGGCGGCCGGGCTGACGTACTTCAGCCTCCGGGTCACCGTTGAGAACCGCGGCAGCCGCTCCTTCGGCATCCACCTCGAGGACGGCCAGATCGACGTGCGCCTGGGCCCCGACGGGGAGGCCGCGTTCATCGACTGGCGCAACTCGCAGTTCATCGAGGGCTTCGACGTCTACCCGCTGCGCCGGGCCACCGCCGTGCTGTACGCGGCCGGCCCGGACGCCTGCCTGAGCCAGGTCGACGTGCAGATCCAGCTGCGGGTCGAGGAGGAGTGGACCGACCGCCGGCTGTGGACGGGCGGCATCGGTCTGCACGACGAGCCCGTCGGCGCCTACCCGGGCACGGGCCGGGACGGCGGCCTGGCGCACCAGGTCAGCAACTTCCTCCGGGACCAGGCCGAAGAGGGCACTGCCTGACCCCGCGCGCCCCGGAGCCCGCTCAGTGCGGGATGCCGTCGATGATCTCGCGGGCACCCTGGCGCAGCAGCGCCACGGCCACCGAGGTGCCCAGGGTGGCCGGGTCGAGCCGTCCGGCCCACTCGTGGGCGTTCAGGCGGGTCTTGCCGTCCGGGGTGAACACACAGGCCCGTAGCGACAGTTCGCCATTGGCCTCCACGCGCGCGTACCCGGCGATCGGGCTGTTGCAGTGTCCCTGCAGGACGTGCAGGAACATCCGCTCCGCGGTCGCCTCCTGGTGCGTGTGCCGGTCGCCGAGTGCGCTGACCGCGTCGATGAGGTCGCGGTCGCCCTCACGGCACTGCAGGGCGAGGATGCCCGCGCCGATGGACGGCATCACCGTGTCCGGCGACAGCACCTCGCTGATCACGTCCTGGCGTCCGATGCGTTCGAGACCGGCCGCCGCCAGCAGCACCGCGTCCGCCTCGCCGGCCGCCAGCTTCGCCAGCCGGCGGTTGGCGTTGCCGCGGAACGGCACACACTCCAGGTGGGGGTGGGTGGCGGACAGCTGGGCCACCCGGCGCACCGCGGAGGTGCCGATGCGGGTGCCGGCCGGCAGCTCGTCCAGGGTGAGGCCGTCCGGGTGCACCAGGGCGTCACGGATGTCGTCCCGCTTCAGGAACGCGGCGAACGTCGTGCCGGCCGGGAGCGGCCGGTCGGCGGGCACGTCCTTGAGGCAGTGCACGGCGAGATCGGCCTCGCCCGCGAGCAGCGCGGCGTCCACCTCCTTGGTGAACGCCCCCTTGCCCTCCACCTGGGACAGGACACCCATCCACTTGTCACCGGTCGTCTTCACCGGCACGACCTCGGTGCGCACACCGGGATACAGGACCGCCAACTCGGTGCGCACACGCTCCACTTGGGCCAGCGCCATGGGCGAGTCACGGGAGACGATGCGGATCATTTCGGGGACGGACATGCGGCCACGATAGACCGTCGCCAGAGGGTCGATGACCGTTACCGCCCCATTGGGGATCCGAATCACTCGGCAGGGACGACGGGTGTGCGCACACCGCCCTGAGACGCCCGGGCATCCGGCCGGATCAGCAACGCGAGCGCCCGGGCGGTGAGCGGCCCGCCGGCCGACGGGCGAGGCATCCTGCTGATGTCCAGCGTGTTCGTCCGGCCGGACGTGGTCAGCGGATTCGCCCGGCCCCGGCAGCCGACGGTCATCTGCCCGGCCCGCGGCATGGGCCGCCTGCACACCACCCCGGGCCCGCGCCCGCCCGCCGCCCTCGCCCGCCTCCTGGGGCACCGGCGGGCCGCGCTGCCGGCCGACCTGACGGTTCCCGCCACCACCACGGAACTCGCCGCGCGACACGGCCTGGCCCCCTCCACCGTGTCGTCCCACCTGACGGCCCTGCACACGGCGGGACTGCTCGATGCCCGCCGCCAGGGCTACTACGTGCGGTACGGGCGGACCGCCCTGGGAGACCGGCCGGCTGCAGGGGCGTAGGGCGATCCCGCCGGGTCCGTCGAAGGCGCCCGGGCGATCTCGGCCACCTCGGGCTTTTCGGCCGCGGCGCGCCGGGAACCCGGTGGCCGTCCGGAGCCGCCCCCAGGTCAGGAGGCCGACGTGGCCGATTCCCAGCACACGCAGCAGGATCCTACGACGCAGCACCCGCGCCCCGAGTTCCCGGCGCAGGACCAGCCCCATCCGGGGTGGACCGGGCCCATGGACCCGCCGCCCGACCACGGGGAGAAGACCTATCGGGGCGCCGACCGCCTGAAGGACCGCAAGACCGTCGTCACCGGCGGCGACTCCGGCATCGGGCGGGCGGTCGCACTGGCCTTCGCACGCGAGGGCGCCGATGTCCTCTTCACGTACTTGGAGGAAGAGGCGGACGAAGCACGCGAGACGTCCCGGCTCGTCGAGGACGCCGGGCGCAAGGCGGTGGCCGTGGCCTGCGACATCCGGGAGGAGGACAACTGCCGGGCGCTGATCGAGCGCGCCGTCACGGAGTTCGGGCGCATCGACGTCCTGGTGAACAACGCGGCCTACCAGATGTCGCAGCCCGACGGCATCGAGGCGATCACGACCGAACAGTTCGACCGGGTCATGCGCACCAACGTGTACGGCATGTTCTTGCTGACCAAGTTCGCCCTGCCGCACATCCCGAAGGGCGGCAGTGTCATCAACTCCACGTCGGTGCAGGCCTACAAGCCCAGTCCGCATCTGCTGGACTACGCGACGACCAAGGGCGCGATCGTGACCTTCACGCAGGGGCTGGCCCAGATGCTCGCCGAGCGCGGTATCCGCGTCAACGCCGTCGCGCCGGGCCCGGTGTGGACACCGCTGATTCCCGCGACCATGCCCGACACGGTGGAGTTCGGCAAGCAGAGCCCGCTGGGCCGCCCGGCCCAGCCCGCCGAACTGGCCCCCGCCTACGTCTACCTCGCCTCCCAGGAGGCCGGCTTCGTCACGGCCGAGATCCTCAACGCGACCGGAGGCACACCACTGCCCTAGCGGGACGCGGGAATGGAAGGCGCCGTGGCGGGAACCCGCACGGCCGTCCGCAACGAGGGAGTGGGGCACATGCATCAGGGAGCGCATCGGCCGCCGCGGCCAATGTCCGTCGTCCGGGCCCGTGACGGCGGCGGACAGCACGCATCAGTGGCGGACCGGTGGTCGCCGGTGCTGCGCGGCGTCATGACGGCGGCAGCCGTCGTCGTGGTCGTGGCCGCGCTGTGGGCGACGGCCGTGGCCCGCTGAGACGCCGAGCAAGTGCCGGCGGCCGCGATGGTCAAGGAGGATCGCTCAGCACGACCGTCAAGGGCTCGGTGCGCGGCACGAGACCGTGGGCGACGTCGGTGATCCGACGGCCGTTGCGGGTGGCCCAGGCTGCCAGGGCGGAGCGGGCGTCGGGCGGGGAGAGGCCGCCGTACTCGGCGATCATGCCGGTGGCCATGCCGACGGTCGCCTTGGCGGCCACCGCCCTTTCGACACTGCTGCTGACGTCGGTGGGACGCAGCGCCTGCGGGCTCCAGTTGACGAGGGCGACCGTGGTCACATGGCCGGCGCCTGAGCCAGGTGCAGATCGAGCGCGGGCAGTCCGCCGGGCGGCCGGCGGTGCGCGCTCTCACCGAGGTCCGGAGCGTCGATTCGCTCGCTCTTGCGGTAGCAGTCCACACAGGGACCTTCGTCGGTCTGGAGCTGGAAGAGCTCCATGAGAGCCGCCCGTTGGTCGGTGACGGCCATCAGGCGCAGCTCCCCGCGCACTCCGGCGATCATGACCCCGACCGCGTCGGCGCCCACGAGGTCCAGGCAGTCGAGAATCAGCCGGTCGAGGAGTACGACGGGATCGACGTCGTCGGCGAGGGAGTCGGCCGGCCCGACGAGAGCCTCGGCGAGCTGCCGTTCCCGGTTCATCACCGATCGCCCTCTCGTCCGCCGTCCCCGGCGTCCCGCCGGCCGGCGTCCTCGCTGCCGCCTTCGGTCTCGGACCCGAGCCGGAGCGTGCGCACGAGGATGTCGTGCGCCACCTCGGTCACCGTCCGGCCCTGGACGAACGCCCGCGCGCGCATCCGGTCCAGAGCCTGTTCGGCGCCCAGATTCAGCTGCACCATCACCATGCCGACCGCTTGGTAGACCTCACTGTGGTCGGCCTCGGAAGCCTCCATCCACGACGCTACTCCTTCTTCGCTCGCTCGTTCCTCCGCGTCGTGTCCGGCATGAAGGTTCACGAGGGCGAACGTGACGGCGTCCCGCGCCCACAGCGCTATCCGCAGGTCGCGCGCCGACAGCGCGCCGGGCGTGCGGCGATACAGGTCGAGCGTGCCGATCGTCGCCCCGCCCAGTCCGAGCGGCAGCGAGAACACCGCCCGCACGCCCAGCTCGACGGCCTCGTGGGCGAAGACGGGCCAGCGCCCGGCGTCCGGCGCCTTGGTCAGGTCGTCCGCCAGCACGGCGGCGGCGCGTTCGATCGCGGACTGGCAGGGGCCGTCCCCGAGCGTGTACTGCGCCTCCGCCAGCCGGGCTGCCGTCGGGTCGCTGGCACACCAGGTGGCCCGTACCGTAGGGCCGCTCGCGATCGACACGGACGCGCCGGTGACGGGAAGCAGTGCCACGCAGGCGCTGCACAGCGCCTGGGGAACGTCGTCGGGACCGAGACCCTTGGCCGCGGCCGTGAGCGTCTCGGTGACCCGCGCGCGTTCCTCGGCCTCGGACGGTCCCCTGTCACCGCAAGCACCGTCAACAGACATGATCCACCAGTACTCCCACCGATGGCACCGGGAGAACCGACACCGGCCTGGTGTCACAGGGGCGGCTGCACGCGCCCTCAGCTCCTGTGGCTGAGGTGCGCGCCGCACAGTGCACGGGTCCCGATGTCGTGCCGCACGAGTTCCCTGGCCCCCCTGCACAAAACTGCATGCGGCTTCAGGCGTGCCCGGGGGGAGCCTCCTGCCGCGCCGACGCCTCGAGGTTCACGGCCAGCCGCTGGGCCTGCAGAAGCAGAGCGCCGTACGCCGAGGCCTCCTCGGGCTCGCCCCGGACCAGGTCGGGCAGCTGCCGCCGCAGGCCGTCCATCGCGGCGCACATCTCCCGCACGGTCTGCCGCAGCGTGTCTTCCCGGCCCTGGTCGGGTCCGCCGTCCGCGGAGAGCCGCACGATGTGGGCCGCGTGGGCCAGGAAGTCGGCGTAACCGCGGATCAGGGGCAGCCGGGACCAGTGCGCCTGCCGGTTCCGGGTGGCCGCTTCGAGCAGGGTGCGGGTGAGTTCCGTCGTGTGCACGGCCGCGTGGTCCAGCACCACGGTCGCGTTCTCGTAGTCCTTCGTCGGCCGTGACGAGGCGTGGGCGCGGCGGCGTACGTTGCCCCACAGGCTCTCCCGGCTCCAGCCGACCGCCGACCGGCACTGCGTCACGAGGTGCTGGAGGTGCTGGGCCCGCCGATGCCAGGCTTCCGTTTCGTGGACGTCCCACTGCCCGTCGACGAGACGGCCGCCCGCCGTTTCGAGGAGCCTGCCCGTCTCCTGCGCGGCCTCATGGATCGCGGCGTGCGCATGGCGCAGATAGACGGGCGGCCGGATCAGCGCGTTGACCGCGATGCCGACGGCCGCTCCGAACACGGCCTCGCCGATCCGGGCCGCGCACGCCGTCAGACCGACGTGCGTGTCGGTGAGGACGAAGAGGGCGCCGGTGGCCGTGTAAATCCCCTGCCGTCCGAGCCGTGACCACGAACTGAGCAGCACCACCAGCGGGAGGACGAGACCCATGGCGCCGATCCTGTTGTGCAGCAGCAGAACCAGCACCGTGGCCATGACGGTTCCCGAGGCGATCGCCGCCAGTTGCTGCAGGGCATGGGCGACGGACTGGTAGACCGTCGACTCGACGAGCAGGATCGCCACCCAGGGCGCCACAAAGGCCATGGGCGCGTGCAGCCACCAGCCCACCACCGCCCAGGACGCCCAGGCGGCGAAGGCGGCCTTCAGCGCCTGCGCGGCGAGATCCCGCTCCCTGCCCGGCTGTTTCCACGCGCGTTGCACGGCCCTTGCCGCACCCCGCAGCTTCCTCGGCAACGTGAGAGCGATCAAGGGATGAGATCCAGGGCGAAGGCGAGGAAGAAGGCCGCCACGCGCACTTCGCGCGGACCGGCCTCGGGATCAGGCTTGGTGAAAGTCATGACGTCCGAGTCCCCGTGGCTGATCGAATATCACCAGAACGGGATGACTGGGCGCTCCGCCCCGGCAGGCCGCGCGTCCCGGGAGGTCGGCAGCGCTGCCCGCCGACCCTGCTTCGGGTCGGTCGACCTGGGAACTCGTCGGATGTTCGACAGGAGGTGCTGTGAGCCAGAGCGACGCTACGGCGGATGTCGCACCCGAGTCGGTGGACACGGCGCTGCTGGACGTGGTCCGGGACTGCGGGGCGTCCAGGGGCCTGCTCTACGTCCTGCCGCGCAACGGTGACGCCCTGTGGCTGGTGGCGTTGACGGGGGCTCCCCGTGAAATGGCCGTTCCGTGGACCCGTGTGGGCCTCGCGGACTCCATCCCGGTGGCGGACGCCGTGCGCACCGGTCGCCTGGTGTGGATCAGCGACATGGAGGACATGGCCCGCCGCTACCCGCGCACCTCACTCGTCCTGCCGTACGCCTTCGCACTGGCGGCCGCTCCCCTCACCGCCCGGGGCTCGGTCGTGGGCGGACTGGTACTGCTGTGGCCGGCCGCTCATCCGCCGGGTCTCAGCGGGGCGGAGCGCACCGTCATCGAGGCCGGTTGCCGGCGCCTGAGTCGTCTGCTGCACCACGCGGCGGACCACAGCGCGCTGCCTCCGCCGGGCGAACCGCGGATCCTGCCGCACCCTTCCCGAGCCCGTGCTCTGCGAGCCGGGGGCAGCGAACAGGCGGCGTTCATCGCCAGGCTGCCGGGCGGCGCGTGCGCGCTCGACGACACCGGCCGGTTCACCTTCGTCACGCCCGAGGCGGCACGCCTGCTCGGCGCCGACGCCGACACCCTGCTGGGCGCCCTGCCCTGGGAAGTGCTGCCGTGGATGGACGTCCCCGAGATCGAGGACTGCTACCGGTCGGCTCTGGTGAGTGAACGGCCCACCACCTTCAGCGCGGTGCGACCCCCGGACACCCGGCTGTCCTTCGCGCTCTACCCGGACCCCTCCGGGATCAGCGTGCGGATCACTCGCAGCGGCCCCCGCGACGAACTGGCGCCGAATCCGGCTGATGCCCCCGCTCACCCCGCCGGGACGGCCGAGCCCGCCGCGCGCGGACCGAGCCGGGCCGGCTCCCTGTACCACCTGATGCACATGGCCGCCACGCTCACCGAGGCCCTCGGCGTCCAGGACGTGGTGGACCAGGCCGCCGACCAGCTCATGCCCGCCCTCGGTGCCACGGCCATGGCCGTCATGGCGCCGCGGGACGGCAGACTGAGAATCCTCGGCCACCGCGGCTACGACGCCGAACGCCTGGAACGCTTCGACCACATGCCCCTCAACGCCGACATGCCCGTCGTGCGTGTGATGGAGACCGGCAACCCGCACTTCTTCACCGACTTCGACGAACTGAGGCGGTCGTATCCCGAAGCCGTCCACTTCGACGACAAGACGTCCTGGGCGTTTCTCCCCCTGATCGCCTCCGGCCGGGCCGTCGGCTCGCTCGTCCTCGCCTACGACCGCCCCCGGCACTTCCCGCCCACCGAGCGGGCGGTGATCACCGCGCTGGCCGGTCTCGTCGGCCAGGCCCTCGAACGGGGCCGCCTCTACGACACCCAGTTCGCCGTGGCCCATCAGCTCCAGGCCGCACTGCTGCCCCGGCACCTGCCCTCCCTGCCCGGGCTGCAGGTCACCGCCCGCTATCGGCCGGCCGGCCACGGGGTGGAGGTGGGTGGTGACTTCTACGACCTGATCCGTCTGAACGACACCACCGTCGCCGCCGCGATCGGGGACGTCCAGGGACACGACATCGACGCGGCGGCCCTGATGGGACAGGTCCGCACCGCCGTGCACAGCCAGGCGGCGGCCGGGGCCTCCCCGGGAGACGTGCTCGGCCGGACCAACCGGCTGCTCGTCGGCCTGGACCCCGGCCGGTTCGCCAGCTGCCTCTATGCCCACCTGGACCTCGGCCGCCACAGCGTGTGCCTGGCCAGTGCCGGCCACCCGCCCGCCTTGCTGCGGCACGCCGACGGCCACACCGAGGTCCTGAGCCCGCCCCCCGGCCTTCTCCTCGGCATCGACGACCGGACCGACTATCAGGCCGCCGAGTTCCCCCTGCACCCCGGCTGCGTCCTCGTCCTGTACACGGACGGGCTCGTCGAACGGCCCGGCGTCGACCTCGAAGACGCCATCGGCACGCTCGCCGCACTCGTTGCACGCACCGATCCCGAAGACCCCGAGGCCATGGCCGACACCCTCATCCGTCACGCCGCCGACCTCGCCGACGACCTGGCCCTGCTCATCGTCCACCTCAAAGGGGCGGCCGCGCCCGGCCGGGAAGGCGACGGCTGACACCGTCCGCCGACACGAGGTCCGGACCGTGTCGCGCAGGTGGCGGGGGGTACCCGGACGTACACACGGGCGGGGCGGGCACATCCCTTTCGTGTCCTGCCCCGACGCAGGAATCGCGAAGGGAGCGCCCATGGTGCACGACGCGCACGGCGCGGCCCGCGCCGACGACTCGGGCCCCACCGGCCTGCACCTCGCCCCGGGGGAGCCGTCGCCCGCCCCGGGGCCGGACGCGGATCTGCCCCGAGACCGTACCCAGGCGATCCTGGAGGCGACCAAACAGGTCGCCGCTCTCCTCAAGCAGAAGGAGCACGGATTCGCCCTGGCCGGAAGCGTGGCGGCCTACGCCCACGGCGGCAGCGGAAGGCTGCAGCACGACGCCGACTTCTGCGTCCTCCCCGAGGACGCCGACGCCGTGGCGGCCACCCTGCGCGAGGGTGGTCTCACCGTCCACCACGCCCCGGAGGACTGGCTGCTGAAGGCGAGCTGCCTCGGGCAGAGCGTCGACATCATCTTCGAACTGTCCGACCGCCCCGTCACACCGGAACTGCTCGCCCGCGCCCAGGAGTTGCCCGTCGACTCGGTCCGCATGCCCGTGCTGTCGCCGACGGACATGCTGGTGAGTCTGCTCAAGGCCTTCTCGGAACACCACTGCGACTTCGGGGCCGTACTTCCCGTCGCCAGGTCGCTCCGGGAGAAGGTCGACTGGCAGGAGGTCCGGCGAACCTGCGGCGACCAGCCCATGCCCGCAGCCTTCCTGTTCCTCCTGGAGCGCCTGGACGTCATCGATGCCGAGCCGGAGCAGCGAGCCGAATCCTCGAAGGAACAGCCATGAGCGAGCACGCCGTCCAGCCGCCCTCCGGCGCCCCGGCAGGCCTCGACTACCGGGTCGCCCACCTGACCGAACGTTTCGCGGCCGGTCTGCCCGGAGAACTGGGTGTACGGGCCGAACTGCGCGGCGAGGCCGTCCTGCTCACCGGCACGGTCCCCTCGGCCCGGTGCCGTGAGGACATCATGCGCATCGCCCGCGAGGCCTTCCCGGACGTGCCGCTGCACTGCGACATCGTCACCGCGCGAACCGCCCCGCCCGACGACGCGGAGGACCTCGCATGACCCGGGTCGCAGCCGTCGGCGACATCCATCTCGGGCCGGAGAGCCACGGAGTGCTCCGCCCCGCGTTCGAGACACTGCCCGAGTGCGCGGATCTTCTGCTACTGGCCGGCGACCTCACCCGCCACGGCACACCGGAGGAGGCCCTGGTCGTCGCCAAGGAGGTCGAGGACTTGGCGGTCCCGGTCGTCGCGGTCCTCGGCAACCACGACCATCACGGCGGATGCCCGGACGAGGTGACGGCCGTCCTCGAGGACTCCGGCGTACGGGTCCTGGAAGGGCAATCCGCCGTGCTGACCCGTGGCGACATCCGTGTCGGGATCGCGGGGACCAAAGGCTTCGGGGGCGGCTTCGCGGGCAGGTGCGCGGGAGAGTTCGGCGAGCCCGTGATGAAGGAGTTCGTCCGCTACTCCCGCCGGTGCGCGGACGGCCTGCGGACCGGCCTGCGGGAACTTGCCCGGGCGGAGTGCGACGTGCGGATCGCGCTGACTCATTTCTCGCCCGTGCCGGACACGCTGGCGGGTGAGCCGCTGGAGATCTATCCGTTCCTCGGCAGTTATCTGCTGGCCGAGGCGATCGACGCCGAGGGCGCCGACCTCGCCGTCCACGGACACGCCCATTCCGGCACCGAGCACGGGATGACCAGCGGCGGAGTACAGGTGCGGAACGTGGCTCAGCCGGTCATCCGGCGGGCGTTTCACGTGTACCACCTTCCGGTGCGGGAAGCGCACCGGTGAGCTGAGCCCGTGTGAGCGGCAGTGCATACCGCAGGCGGTCGTTTCTCTAGATGTCGCGCTGTTCCAAGGGCCGCACGGCCGGGCCCTGGAGGATCTGCCCGTCCGGGGCGAAGCGGGAGCCGTGGCAGGGGCATTCCCAGGCCTGTTCCGCGCGGTTGAACGCCACGAGGCAGCCGAGGTGGGTGCAGCGGGCCGAGACGGCGTGCAGCTGACCGTTCTCATCACGGTGCACGGCGCACTGCCGCCCTCGCACCCGCACCACGGCACCGCCGCCCCGGGGGATGTCCCCCGTCGGGGGCCCCGCGATCGCGGGCAGCCGGTCGCCGACGAAGTGCCGCGCCACCTGCGCCTGATGCTTCAGGAACGACACTCCCTCGCGGACCACCGGGATCAGACGGCGGGGATCGTAGAGGCCGGCCCAGGCGACCTCGCGGCCATTGATGAGGTCGCTGAGCAGTCGGCCCGCCATGATGCCGCCGCTCAGCCCCCAGCCACCGAACCCGGTGGCGACGTAGGTGTGACGACTGCCCAGCCAGAGCGGCCCGACGAGCGGCACGGAGTCGGTGGCGTCGTTGTCCTGCGTGGCCCACCGGTGACTGATCGTGAGCCCCGGGAAATGGCCTACGGCCCAGGCGGAGAGCCGTGCGAATCCCGCCTCGACATCGGTGGTGCCGGGAGTGAAGTGCTCGCCGGTGACGATCAGCAGGCGCTTCCCGTCACGGTACGGCGCGCTGCGCACGGACCGTGTGTTCTGCTCCGGCGTGATGTACATGCCGCGCGGCGCCCGGTCCTCGTCGATGGTCCCGGCCACGACCAGCTCGCGCCGCGGGGAGAGCCGGGTGAAGAGCAGCGCACGGTCGAAGACCGGGTAGTGCGTGGCGATCACGACCTCGTCCGCCCGCACCGAAACCCCCGCGTCCGTCTCCAGGACGCAGGGCTCGCCCTCCGTGAGGCCCACGACGCGTGTGCGCTCGTACACGGCACCTCCGCGTCGGCGCAGGTCGTCGGCGAGAGCCAGCAGGTACTTGCGGGGATGGAACTGGACCTGCTCCGTCACCCGGACCGCACCGGCGACCTGGAAGGGCAGCTCGGTCTCGGTCACCAACTCGGCCGCCAGGCCCGCCTCCCGCGCCGCTTCCGCCTCCGCCTTGAGCTTTCCCAGGAGCCGGGGCTGCTCGCCGTAGGTGTAGGCCGCGGCCTCTTCCCAGTCGCAGTCGATGCCGAGCTCGTCGACGAGCTCGGCGGCGTGCCGGATCGCAGCGGTCTGCGAGTCCGCGTACAGCCGTGCCCCCGTGGGACCGCGGGTGCGGCGCAGGTGGTCGTAGGTCAGCGTGTGCAAGGCCGTCAGTTTGGCGGTCGTGTGGCCCGTGACCCCGGCGGCGAGGCGGTCCGCCTCCAGTACGGCCACCTTGCGTCCTTGCTGGACCAGTTCCCACGCCGTGCTCAGGCCCGCGATGCCACCGCCGACCACGGCGACGTCGACGGCGATGTCGCCGGACGGCGGGGGAGCGGGTTCACCCGGGGGCGCCGTCTCGAGCCAGTACGATCCGTGGATTTCCGTCTCAGCGGTCATGAGCGCCGAGTTCCCCCAGCGGTGCCCCGGACACACACACGGGGGATCACCGCCACGAGGTGATGCGGCCTCCGCCCCTGCTCGCACGGCGCAGCAGCCGGAAGGCCAGCAACACGGTGAAGGGCCACAGGCCGGCGAAGCCGCAGATGAGGGCCGGGTCCGCGGTGCGGATCCCCATGACGACGAGGAACAGGGAGGCGCAGGCCAGCAGGGCCACCGAGAAGGGGAGCCAGAGCCGGGAGCCGGGGTGGCCGGGTGTCTTTCGGGCGAGCCGGAGCCGGTGGCCCGCGTGGCCGCGCATGCTTCTGGCGAGGCGCCGGTCGCAGCTCAGTTCCGCTTCGATACTCCGCAGGGCAAGCCGTTCGTGCGACGACAGCACGACATCATCGGGGTCTGGGTGCTCAGCCATGACCCACAGGGTTCCCCGCATGGGCTGACCGACGCTTTTGCGGGGTACCCGGTGCCACGCACACGCGCAGGAGACCGGTCGCCCGGCGCGGCCGGCCCCGGCAAGAAGCGGGCAAGGAGGCAACGATGGGTACGGTCAAGGAGGCCGTGGACGTGCAGGTTCCGCTGCACATGGCGTACAACCAGTGGACCCAGTTCGAGGAGTTCCCCAACTTCATGGAGGGCGTCGACGAGGTCAGGCAGCTCGACGACCGGCACAACCACTGGACCACCAGCATCGGCGGGGTGCGACGCGAGTTCGACACCGAGATCGTGGACCAGCTGCCGGACGACCGGATCACCTGGCGGACCGTCGGCGGCGACACACAACAGAGGGGATCGGTCCGGTTCGAGCGACTGGACGACACGCACACCCGCGTGGAACTCGTGATGGAGGTCGAACCCAGCGGGGTCGCCGAGCAGAGCGCGGACGCACTGGGCCTGATCGACCGGCGGGTGAAGGGCGACCTGAACCGCTTCAAGGACTACGTGGAGCGCGAGGGCGGCGCCACCGGCGGCTGGCGCGGCCGCATCCGGCCCGCGGACCCCGGCACACCGCTGTGACGGTCGGGCTGCGGTGATCCCGAACAGGGCTTGCGGCGAGCAGCCGAGGGCGAGGAGTGGCGAGCTGGCGAAGGCGAGGAGTGAGGAGACATGACGGACCTCGACGCGTTCATGGGCCGGCTGAGTCCCGACATGTGTGTCGTCACCGCCGCGGCGGGCGAGCAGCGATCGGGCTGCCTGGTCTCCTTCTCCTCCCAGTGCTCCATCCGGCCGGTGCGGTACGTGGTGTGGATCTCCAGGGCCAATCACACCTACGCCGTGGCCCGTGCCGCGGACTGCCTGGCCGTCCATCTGCTCACCCGTGAACAGCACGAGCTGGCAGCCCTGTTCGGCGGCCGGACGGGTGATCGGACCGACAAGTTCGCGCACGTGCCGTGGACGCGCGGACACGGCGGCGCGGTCGTCCTGGAGGAGGCTGCCGCCTGGTTCGTCGGCAGCGTCGAACAGCGCGTCGACGGCGGCGACCACGTCGGCTTCGTCCTCACCCCCGAGGACTGGGGCAGCCGCGCGGAAGGACCCCTGCTCCGGCTCGACGACGCCCGGGACATCAGCCCCGGCCATCCCGCGTGACGGCGCATACACCGTCGGCCCGGAGCGGTCCGGGCGGTGACGGTGTGCCGGATGGACAGATTCAGCCGGCGTCGTCGGGAAGGTCGGCCGCCGCGTCCTCGGGCGCCAGGTCGGGTCTCAGCCGTAGCCAGGACGGCTGGCGCAGCAGCCCCGCCCGGGTGCGGGTGCTGTAGCGGACCTCGCCGACCAGCCGCGGCACCACCCAGCGGGCCCCCGCCACCGACGGCACGGGATCGAAGGGGCACACGTCGGTCGCGGCGGCCCGCAGCAGTGCGGCGAGCTGCGACCGCTCGGCCTCGCTCCAGCCGGTGCCCACACTCCCGACGTACCGCAGCCGGCCCGCGGCCCGCTGCCCCACCAGGACGGCTCCGGGCAGCCCCGACAGCCTTCCCTTGCCGGGCAGCCAGCCGCCCACCACGACGTCCTCGCTGCGCATGTTGCGGATCTTGATCCAGGCCCGGGAGCGCACGCCGGGCTCATACGGCGAGTCCAGCCGCTTGCAGACCAGGCCTTCCAGGCCGTGCTCACGCGTGGCCTGCAAGGCCTGTTCGCCGTGCCCGACCAGGGCGGCCGGGGTGGACCAGAACGGGCCGCGGAGACCGAGCCGCTCCAACCGCTCGCGGCGTCGGGCATAGGGGAGCGCGGTGAGATCCCGTCCGTCCAGATGCATCACGTCGAACAGGACGAGGTGCACGGGTGCCTTCGCCGCCTGTCGTGCCGCTTTGCCGGGTGCGTGCGCCAGCTGCATGCGGGGTTGCAGCAACTGGAAGTCGGCGCGGCCCTGTTCGTCCAGTGCCAGCACCTCCCCGTCGAGTACGGCCGGCGTCGCACCGAGCGCCTCGCTCAGTGGTCGCAGCTCGGGATACGCGCCGGTGATGTCCTCCCCGGACCGCGCCCGCAGCAGGATGCCGCCGTCCCCTTCGAGGTAGGCCACCACGCGCTGGCCGTCCTGCTTGGTCTCGTAGGCCCAGCGGGAGTCCTGCGCTGCGGGCGGCAGCGAGCCGGGCGTGGCGAGCATGGGCGGGATCAGGGGGAGCGTCACGGGGTCAGTTGTCGACGGTGCGGTCCGCCGCCATTCGTCCCGGCGACCGGGTTCCCCTGAACGGCGCTGCCTGCGGGCGGCTGTGAACGGCGCTGCCTACAGGCTGCTCGCCGTCGTCAGCAGGTCGTCGAGGCCCACCCGGCGGAAGAACTCGGCGCGGACGCGGTCGGCCACGGCGGAGACGACCTCGCTGCCGTCGCGGCTCGGATCCACGTGAAGGCGCAACGGCCGCCTGCCGGACGGCAGTTCGACGGTCCGCACGACTGCCTCGGCCACCTCGGCGGCGTCCGCGTCCGGCGGTATCAGCCCGGCCAGCCGCACGTTCACGTCGTCCATCAGCGCCTTGTAGCGGGCGTCGTAGGCGGCCGCCCGGTCGGCGTCGTCCGGTGATCCGGCGTGGGCGAAGTGGTTCGTGCCCGAGGTGAAGGCGCCCGGCACGATGATCGAGGTGTCGATCCCGAACCGGATGAGCTCGGCGGCATAGCTCACCGCGAGCGCGTCCATGGCGGCCTTCGCCGCGAAGTACGGGGCGAGGAAGGGCGGGCAGCCGCCGCGGGTGCTGGAGGAGCCGATCCACACGAGATGTCCCTGCCCCTGCGCGCGCAGCCGCGGCAGGGCCGCCCGGTTGACGCGCTGGGTGCCGAGCACGTTGGTGTCGTAGACGCCCGCCAGCTGCTCGGGGGTGAAGGCCTCGGCCGGGCCCAGCACCATGTGCCCGGCATTGTGGACCAGGACATCGAGGCGGCCCTGTTCGTCGACGACGCGGGCGACGGCCGCGTCCGCGCTGTCCTGCCGTGTCACGTCCAGCTCCACGGCGTACAGGTCGACTTCGTGCTCGGCCGCGTGGGCGGCCAGGTCGGCGGCGGCTTGAGCGTTGCGGCTGTCGAGGGCGCGCATGCCGGCGTAGACGGTGTGCCCGCGCTCGGCCAGCGCGCGGACGGTGAGGGCGCCGAAACCGCTGGAGGCGCCGGTGACGAGAACGACCTTGCTGTCAGTCACGACTGTTCCTCTCGAACTCTCGAACTCTTGGCTTCTCGAAGGACGGGCGGGCCGTCAGATGATGCCGCCGTTGGCCCGCACCACCTGTCCGTTGATCCAGCGGCCCTCGGGGCCGGCCAGGAAGGACACGACGCCCGCGATGTCCTGCGGCGTCCCCAGGCGTTCCAGTGGCGGCTGCGCGGCCAGACGGGCGATCGTCTCCTCGTCCTTGCCGTCGAGGAAGAGCTCGGTGGCGGTGGGGCCGGGCGCCACCGCGTTCACGGTCACGTCGCGGCCGCGCAGTTCCCGGGCGAGTATCAGAGTCAGCGCCTCGACCGCCCCCTTGCTCGCGGCATAGGCGCCGTAGCCGGGGAAGGCGAGGCCGACCACCGACGTGGAGAAGTTGATGAGCGCTCCGCCGGGGCGCAGGCGGCGGGCGGCCTGCTGGTCGACGACGAAGGTGCCGCGGATGTTGGTGTGGTACAGCGCGTCGAGCTCACCGAGGTCGAGTTCGGCGATGGGGGACAGGGGCATCCGTCCGGCCGCGTGCACGACCGCGTCGAGGCCGCCGTAGGTGGCCTCCGCCAGGTCGAAGAGGGCGGCGACCGCCGTCTCGTCGCCGACGTCCGCGCGGGCGGCGTATGCCGAGCCGCCTGCGGCTTCGATGGTCTGTACGACGTCGTCGGCCGCGTCCTTGTTGCCCGCGTATCCGACGACGACCGCGAACCCGTCGGCGGCGAGCCGCTCGGCGACCTGCCGGCCGATGCCGCGCGATCCGCCCGTCACGATCGCGACACGCCGGGCAGTGGGGAACTGAGTGGTCATGGCTGCACCCTTCGCTGAGTAGCGTTGCTACGGAGATTTCGTATCGACGATAACACAGGATCGTAGCGACGGTATTGCCGATTTCGTATCAGTGCTACGCATGGCGTACTGTGGACGCATGGATGCGAGGGAAAAAATCCTGGAAGCGGCCACGGACCTGCTGGCCAAAGCGCCGGTCGCCGATGTCTCCACGCGGGCGGTGTGCGAGGCGGCCGGGGTGGGGGCTCCGATGCTCTACCGGCTGTTCGGCGACAAGGCCGGGCTGCTGGCCGCCGTCGTCGACCGGGGCTTCGAGGAATACCTCGCCTCCAAGCGGGCGGCGAGGCCCAGCGACGACCCGGTCGCCGACCTCAGGAGCGGCTGGGACAACCACATGCGCTTCGCGCTGGAGCACCCCAACCACTACCGCCTGATGTACTCGCCCGAGCTGACGGCCCCGCCCGCGGCGGCCCAGGAGGCGCACGCCCTGCTGCACGGGATCCTCGAACGCTGCGCCGCCGCCGGCCGGCTCACCGTCCCGCCCGCCCTCGCCACCCAGATGATCATGTCCGCCAATGTGGGGGCGGCCCTGTCGATGCTGACCAGGCCCGAGCAGTATCCGGACGCGCAGTTCGCCGAACGGCTGCGCGACAGTGTGCTCGACTCCCTGACCCGCCCGGCCGGCCCGGGTGAGCCCGGAGAGCCGGACGGCGCCGTCCCGGTCGCTGCCGCGACGCTCGCGGCCCGCTTGAGGGCCGCACAGTCCCCGGTGTTCACACCGGCGGAGTCGGCTCTGCTGGAACAGTGGCTGGACAAACTCTCCGCAGGCTGAGGCTGAGGCCGTGGCCCGCGGTCCTCACCGCTCCGCGGCCGACGATGCCTGCACGAGCCCCGACTGGTAGGCGATGAGGACGAGTTGGGCCCGGTCGCGGGCCCCCAGCTTCGTCATCGCGCGGTGCACATGGGTGCGTACGGTCAGCGGGCTGACGAAGAGCTTCTCGCCGATCTCCTCGTTGGAGTGGCCTTCCGCCACCCAGGCCGTCACCTCCCGCTCGCGGGCGGTGAGCGCGCCGGGGTCCCCGGACGCCGCCGGCCGCGCATCCCCTGCGGGGGCGGACAGGAAGCGCGTGATCAGTACGCGCGTGGCGAGCGGGGAGAGCAGCGAGTCGCCCGCGGCCACGGTCCGGATGCCGTCGAGCAGCGCGTCCGCGGTCACGTCCTTGCCCAGGAAGCCGCTCGCGCCGGCCCGCAGCGCCTCGGCGACGTACTCGTCGATCTCGGAGGTGGTGAGGATCAGCACGCGCGTGTCCGACAGCTCGGGGTCGGCGCAGATCGCGGACGTGGCGGCCAGGCCGTCGGTGCCGGGCATGCGGATGTCCATCAGGACGAGGTCGGGGCGGTGCACGCGCGCGAGGGCGACGGCCTCGGCGCCGTCGGTGGCCTCGGCTACCACCGCCATGTCGTCACAGGAGTCGATCAGGATCCGGAACGTGGCCCGCAGGAGGGCCTGGTCGTCGGCGAACAGCACGCGGATGGTCATGGTGTCCGTTCTTGTCGTCTCATGGTGCCCGTTCCATGCGTCACGGGTTTCTGGGCGTCAGGGAGCGGCGGGGGACAGGGGCGGGGGTGGTGATCTCGAAGCCGCCGTCCAGGCCGGGGCGCCGTGGACGGACTGGCATGCTCGGCGAGGTCGGCCGACGCCTCTTGCGCGATGCGGTACGCCATCGGGTCGGCCTCCGGAGCCGGCCGCCGCGGCGCGTCCTCCCGGATCATGCGCTCGTTCAGGTCCGTGGGCTCGAACGTGCCCACCAGCCGGCCGAGTTGGCCGGGCCCCGGCCTCGGGACCCGGCGCGCGTCCGGGCTCCCCCGGGCCTGCTCGGGATGCGTCCGCGCCAGATGCGCCCCCTCCTCCCGGCTGCGCCGGGCGCACTCGGTGCGGACCTGGGCGGCCTTCAGACAGGCCCCGCGCATCCGGACCGCGTAGTACGTCCGAGTGGTCCCGCGGCCGGTCGGCACGGCCGGCCGGAACGGCGCGACCATGACCGGTGCCGACAGCGACGGCGCGAGCAGACGGCGCAGCGTGCCGGCGCCGGCCGCCCCTGAGCGCGGTCACTGTGAGCACCGTGCGGGGGCGGGTCCGCTGCCGGAACGGGCCCCGCAGGAGCGTGCTGCCAGGGCCCGTGACGGGCCCACCGCGTCCGGCCGGTGGGTGGCGGACACGCAGATCTCGCTGCCCAGGAGGAAGACGGCGACCAGAACCACGGTCCGTCTCGGTGTCGGCGCTGCGCGCATGCTCGTCCATGTGTCGCTGCCAAGGGATGCTCATCGCGTCTCTCCGGTCGGGTCCTGGAAGCCATGGTGGGTGATCCCCGCCGGGAACGACGGGCGAGGGCCGTCCGTGTCCTGCGACACGGACGGCCCTGTCGGAGGAAGCGTGCGAGGTCAGACGCAGAGGGGCTGCTGGGCGACCGGCTCTGGCGCGTGCGCATCGCGCAGGCCCTTGCGGGTGATCGCCCTCCGGGAGGCCGAGGGGGGCCCTGCGGACCGCAACACTGCCGACCGGCACGGGTGGGCGGCGAGGTCACCCTCCTGGAACCCGCGCCCGTATCGCTGGCCCACACCCTCGGCGCCGAGGGGGGATGCTCACCCGCGCCCATGTCGAGCGGGGTGTGGACCTGCGCTGCGGGGTCACCGTGAGCGAGGTGACGCACAACGGGGTGCGGCTGGCGGACGGCGAACTCGTCGAGGACGACGAGGTGTTGGTCGTCGTCGGTTCGCAGCCCGACACCGAGTGGCTGAAGGGCAGCGGCCCGGCCGTCGGCGACGGCGTGCTCTGCGACGAGTACTGCGAGGCCGCCCGGGACGTGTACGCGGCCGGCGACCTCGCCCGCCGGCACAACCCCTTGTTCGGGGATTGCGGGCGGCGGCCATGCCCTGTTCGGCGGCGTTGGTGCGGTGCTCGATCCGCATCGACGCACTGCGCCCCGCCACTTGGCCGAGGGCAGGTTCGTGGCCGCGTACCGCACCGGCGAGCGGGTGAGCGGTGCGCTTGCGGTGGGCTTGCCGCCCAAGGCCCTCCGGCCGTGGCGGCAGGCGATCGCGGCCGGAGTGGCCTGGGACGAGGCCGTGCGGATCGACGCGACCGTGCCGGGGGTGTGACCTTCAGGGGGCGGCGGGGCCGGTGAGGTACCGTCCCCGCTCGTCGTACGGCCAGACATTGGGCACACAGCCGTGCATGCCCTTGATCTGCTGCATCATCGCCGGGGCCGGCTGCCCCGCACCAGGGCAGGTGACGTGGCCGTGTCCGAGGAAGTGGCCGACCTCGTGGTTGATGATCAGCGCGTGGTAGGCGGTGACCTCCTTGGCGTAGACGGGGGTGGCGAGCAGCCAGCGTTCGAGGTTGACCATCACCTTGTGGTTGACGCTGCAGTTGTAGCGGCCTTCGGTGTCCAGGCCTCCCTCGGCGCACGTCCTGTCCACCGTCCCCGGGGTTGCGACCCGTACGACGAAGTCGGTGGTGCCGCCGGAGACCCGCTGGAACGCCGAGTGGCCGTCGGCGGTCCAGCCGCGCGGGTCGGCGAGTATGCGCTCCACCTCCTTGGCGACGGAGGCGGCGGACAGATCGATGTTCTCCTCGACCTCGACCCGGTAGCGCAGCGCCTTGCCGGTCCCGGCCTTGGCGCTTGTGCCGGCGGCGGTGGTGAACGTGTCCGGCCCGGTGGCCGGGATCTTCGGGGCGGGCGGGGTGGAGGCGCTGTGGGACGGGCTGGGCGACGGTGTGACGGGGCGCGGTGGGTGCGAGGGCTCGGAGCCCGGCTTCGCGTGTGCGGTGGGTCGGGGCCGGTCGTTGTGGGCGTCGGCGGACGTCCAGCCCACGGCCGCGAAACGGGTGATGCTCAGGACGGTCAGCGCGGCCAGACCTCCCCACACCTTCGTCCTCGACCGTCGAGCGGCGGCGTGCGAGACACCTTTGCGACGACGGCGACGGGGCGAGCGAGTTGCTTTGTGCGCGGTCATGGTCGTTCAGGTTGTGATCGATATGTGATCGGACCTGGCGCGAGCGATAACGAAAAGGTAACGCCCAGTCGACTGCGGGAGCATATGATCATCCGGTAACAGAAGCCCGGGCGGCCGGTGGAGGTGCCGATACTGAGCCCATGCCGCGAGTTCTGCTGATCGAAGACGACCGTGCCGTGCGGGAGGGCGTCGCCCTTGCCCTGCGCCGTCAGGGACACGAGGTCGCCACCGCCGTGACGGGGGAGGAGGGGCTGGAGCTGGTGCGGTCCTTCCGGCCCGATGTCGTGGTGCTGGACCTGATGCTGCCCGGTATGCCGGGCCTTGACGTGTGCCGTGCGCTGCGCGCCCTCGACCAGACGCTGCCGATCATCATGGCCACCGCGCGGGGCGACGACGAGGACATCGTCGTAGGGCTGGAGGCCGGAGCCGACGACTACGTCGTCAAGCCCGTGCAGGCCCGCGTGCTGGAGGCGCGGATCCGTGCCGTGCTGCGCCGCGTGGCCGGCACACCCGGCGACGGCGGCATACCCAAACTCGACCGCTACGGGGACCTCACCGTCGACCGAGCCGGCTTCTCGGTCACCCTGAAGGGCGCGCCGGTGGCGCTCGCCGCCTCCGAACTGCGGCTCCTGATGACCCTGTCCGCCTCACCCGGCCAGGTGTTCAGCCGGCAGCAACTCCTGGAAGCGGTCTGGGAGCACAGCTACCACGCGGACGCGCGCCTGGTGGACGCCTGCGTGAAGCGGCTGCGTGCCAAGATGGGCGAACCCCGCTACATCGAGACGGTGCGCGGCTTCGGCTACCGGTTCGCCTCCCGGTGACGCGCACGCCGAAGGCCGGGCGCGCGTTCGCGGAGCGTTTCCGGCTGCCCCAACTGCGTGGTCTGCGCACCCGATTGGTCGTCGCGTTCGCGCTCGTGGCCGCGCTCACCGCGGGGACCACCGGCGCCCTGAGCTTCCGCGAGGCGCGCACAGGCCTGCTCCAGCAGAGTCAGGACACGGTGATCGCGCAGCTGCGCGCCCAGGCGAACCGGCTCGCCCCCGAGGTCGTCGCACCGCCGGACAAGGCCGAACTGCGGCGGTTCGCGGCCGCCATGGCCGCCACCGATCCCTCCGGGACCTGGCGGGTCATGGCCACCTACCGCGATCTGAGCGCGACGTCCTTCCCGGGCGACCGGTTCGAGGAACTCACACCGGCCCTGCGCACGGCGGTGGACACCCGACTGGCCACCGTCTTCCAGCGGGTGAACAGCGGCGACCACACCGCACTCGTCGTCGGCATGTCGGTCACCTTCGCCGGAGGCGTGGGCGACTCGGGCCTCAAGGTCTTCCTGATCGTGGCGCAGACCAAGGAACAGGCGTACGTCGACGCCCTGGTCACCGCCATCGAACGGGCCACCGTGCCCGCCCTCGTTCTGGCCGTGCTGCTGGCCCTGCTCGCCGCGCGCGGGGTGCTCAGGCCGGTGCGGGCGCTGCGCGGCGCCACCCGCAGCATCGCCGAGGGGCGGCTGGACACCCGGCTCGCCGTCGACGGGTCCGACGAACTCGCCGATCTGTCGCACACGTTCAACGAGACGGCCGCCGCCCTGGAGGCGTCGGTCGCCGAACTGCGCGGCATGGAGGCCCGGGCCCGCCGGTTCGCCGCGGACGTCTCGCACGAGCTGCGCACCCCGCTGGCCGCCATGTCCGCGGTCACCGACGTCCTCGACGAGGACGCCGCCCGACTCGACCCGGACACCGCCACCGCGGTCCGGCTGATCAGCGAGGAGACCGTGAAGTTGGCCCGTCTGGTGGACGATCTGATGGAGATCTCCCGCTTCGACGCCGGCGCGGCAGTGCTGCACCTGGACGAGATCGACCTGGCCGAGTCGCTGCGCCGCACCCTCGCCGCCCGCGGCTGGACCGACCTGGTGGAGACGGAGTTGCCGCCGCCCGACGCACTGCGGGGGCGCGTCGACCCCCGCCGCCTCGACGTCGTCGTCGCGAACCTGGTCGGCAATGCCCTGCGGCACGGCGCCCGCCCCGTCCTGTTGCGTCTGACCGGGGCGGGACGCCTTGCGACGGAGCGGCGGGCGGTCATCGAGGTACTGGACAGCGGACCAGGCATCCCCGACACCGTGCTGCCCCATGTCTTCGAGCGCTTCTACAAGTCGGACGCCGCCCGCACCCGCACCGAGGGCAGCGGCCTGGGCCTGGCGATCACCGCCGAGAACGTCCGCGTGCACGGCGGCAGCGTGAGCGCCGCGAACCGGCCGCAGGGCGGCGCCGTCTTCACCGTCGAACTTCCCCTGCACAGCGAGCAGTTGACGCAGGAGCGGGCCGAAGGCGATGCATCGGCACGAGGGAGCAGGCCATGAGGGCCGGTCGTCGATCCGCCTTCCTGCTGTGGCTTCCGATGCTGGGGGCGCTCACCTCCTGCGGCATTCCCACGACCGGTGTCGTGGAGGCGGGCGGACCCGCGAGCGGGGTCGCGCCGACGCTGCGGGTCTACTTCGTGGCCGGTCGCACCCTGCGCGGCGTGGACCGCAGCCTTGCCGGGCCGGTGGATGTCGAGTCGGCCGTACGGGTGCTGCTGAAGGGGCCGACCCGGGCGGAACAGGCCGAAGGCCTGTACACGGTGCTGCCGCCCGAGGCGTCCCTGATGTCCCGCGTGACGGTGACCTCCCGCGACGGCCGCGTGACCATCCGGCTGTCGGCCGGTCCGGGGGGCTCGGGCGAACTGGCCGCGGCACAGCTCATCTGCACGGCCGTCGCGGCACAACGCGTCATCGCCCCGGGGGCCGACCCGCAGCCGGTGACCGTCACCGGGCCGGACGGGCTCGACATCCGGGGGACGGGCACGCGGTGCCCCGACGGCCCGGGGACGTAAGGCAGCCGCGTCATGCGGCCGCGGTACGCTGCGCAAACGCCCGCAGTGGATTACTTGAGTTACGCAACGAATGGTAAAGTGGGCCGCATGTCCACTCCACCGCTCCCCGAGATCCCCGAGACGCCCGCCTCGGACGAAGTGATCGAGATCGAGCGTGCGCTCACCCGCATCACCTACCTGAGCACGCGTGCCCGCCAGCACGACCGGCTGATGGCCCTGGCCGGTGTGCCGCTGGACCGGGCGGCCGTGGCGCTGCTGCGGCAGATCGCCGACTCGGAGCCGCTGCGCCCGGGGGAGCTGGCCGCCCGGCTGGGAGTGGAGGCGTCCCATGTCACCCGCACCGTGCAGCAGCTCCAGAAGTCCGGCTATGTCACCCGTGTCCCGGACCCCGACGACCGGCGCGCCCAGCGCATCGAGCTGACCGAGGCCGGGCAGCAGGCCATCGACCGCATCCGGGACGCCGGTGCGCGGGGCATGCAGGTGGCCCTGTCCCGCTGGGAACCGGAGGAACTGCGGCAGCTGGCCACCCTCTTCCACCGCATGGTTGACGACTTCCTCGCCACCGCCGTCGAGATGGAGGCGCAGGAACAGACGACCGCGCCGGCGGGTACCGCCTGATCCGACGGCTACCTCACGCCGAGGCCGCGCGGGAACGCCGCCGCACGGCAACCGGCTCCACCGCCGCAGCGGGCTCCCGCGCCGTCCCGCCCGACCAGCCGCGCACTTCGCCCCAGCAGCCGATGCGCCTGCCCACCCCCACCGCCCCCCGGCCGGCCGCCGTATGCGCGATCGTCCACACGAACCCCGGCGACCCGCGCACCCTGGCTGCCCTCGGCGCCGCCACCGGAGCCGGTGAACGCACCCTCAGCCGTCTCTTCCGCCGCGAGTTCGGCATGACCTTCCCGCAGTGGCGCACCCAGTCCCGCCTCTGCTACGCGCTGCGCATGCCGGCCGACGGCAACCCCGTCACGACCGTCGCCCACCACTGCGGCTGGTCCTCCGCCAGCGCCTTCATCGATGTCTTCCGCCGCTCGTTCGGCTGCACCCCGGGAACCCATAACCGCCGCGTGCAGGGCCCGGCCTCCGGGCCGGGCCAGGCCGCCGGAACCACCCCCTCTACCCTCGGGTAACATCCGGCAGCAGGTCATCAGAGGAGGAACCGTGCCACGGTCCGAACGCTCGCCCCTGCTGCTCGCCGGCCTGCTGGCCACCGCGGGTGTCGCCCACTTCGCCTCGCCGCGCAAGTTCGACGAGACCATCCCCGAGGCCCTGCCGGGCAGGCCCAGGACATGGACGTACGCCAGCGGCGCCGCCGAGCTGGCCCTTGCGGCGGGCATCGCACTGCCCCGCACCCGCAAGCCGGCGGCCCTCGCCGCCGCCGCGTTCTTCGTCGGCGTGTTCCCCGCCAACGTGAAGATGGCCGTCGACTGGCGGCACCGCCCCACCCCGCAGAAGGCCGCGGCCATCGGACGGCTGCCGCTCCAGGTGCCCCTCGTCCTGTGGGCCCGCAGCGTCGCGAAGAACGGGGAGGGCCGCTAGGTGAGCGAGCGTGTGAACGTCGGCGACAAGATCGACGACTTCGAGCTGCCGGACGAGACCGGCGCCACCCGCACCCTGTCCGAGCTGCTCGCCGACGGACCGGTCGTGCTGTTCTTCTACCCCGCCGCCCTCACCGTGGGCTGCACCGCGGAGGCCTGCCACTTCCGCGACCTGGCGGCCGAGTTCGCGGCCGCCGGTGCCCGGCCCGTGGGCATCAGCGGTGACTCCGTCGAGAAGCAGCAGGAGTTCACCGGCCGCCACAACCTCGGCATGCCGCTGCTGTCCGACGCGGACGGCACGATCCGCGAGCGGTTCGGGGTCAAGCGCGGCTTCACCCTGGCCCCCACGAAGCGGGTCACCTTCGTCATAGCGGAGGACCGCACCGTCCTGGAGATCGTCCGCAGCGAGGTGCGGATGAACACCCACGCCGACCGGGCCCTCGCCGCCCTGCGCGACCGGCACAAGTGACCGCCGCGAGGCGGAGGGCCCGCCCGGCCCTCCGCTTCGGTTGAAGCGGTGCGACAAAAGAACCATCCTGAACTCTATGGAGCACGTCCCCGCTGCGGCGATCGTCGATGCCCGGGGCATCGTGACCGGGTGGAGCGAAGGTGCCCGGAGGCTGACCGGATACCCGGCCGAGGAGGCCGTGGGCCGGGCGGTGCGGGATCTGCTCGCCGAGGACCCGTCGCCCGGCGCCGTGGCTGCCATGACCGGCACCGTCGTCCTCCGGCACCGTGACGGCTCCTCGGTGCCTCTCGCCCTCCGCGCATGCGCCCTGTCCGGCGGGGACGACTCACCCGACCGATACGTGGTGACCGCCGAGCAGCCCGGCAGGCCGGAGCCCACGCTTGCGGGGCAGGCCTTCCAGCAAGCCTCCATGTCGTTGTCCGTGTTCGACACCGACCAGCGCTATCTGCGGCTCAACGACGCTTCCTGCCAGGTGATGGGGGTGCCCGCCGAGACCCTGCTCGGCCGGTACTTCATGGACACCGTTGAGGACGTCGGGTACAACCGGGGATTTCTGCGGCATCTGGAGCAGGTCATCGAGACGGGCAGGCCGGTCCGGTACGAGAGCTACGCGCACGCGCCGTCCTCGAACCGGGAGCACGCCTGGACCACCGAGATGTGGCCGGTCCGGGACGCCGACGGCAATGTCATCGGAACCGGCATCGCGGCCTTCGACAGCACCGAGCAGTACTGGGCCCGGGAGCGGCTCGCGCTGCTGAACGAGGCGGCGGCCTCCATCGGCACGACACTGGACGTGGTGCGCACCGCCGAGGAGCTCATCGAACTGCTGGTGCCCCGCTACGCCGACTTCGCCAGCGTCGACCTGCTCGACTGGGTCCTCGGCGCGGAGGAGCACCCCGCACCGCGCGAGATGGACGTCGTGCTGCGCCGCGTCGCCCACGGCTCGGTCACCGAGGGCACACCCGAGGCGGCCGTGCGTATCGGCGACACCGACTTCTACCCGTCGTTCTCACCGCCCGCGAAGGCACTGAGAGCGGGGCGGGCCGTCCTCAGCCACGCGGGCGAGCCGGATTTCGTGCGCTGGGTCGCCGAGCGCAACGCGCGAGCCCCGGGGGGCCGCCCCCACCGCAGAGGTGTGCACTCGATGCTCGCGGTACCGCTGCGCGCCCGCGGCACCACCCTGGGCGTCGCGGTCGCCGTCCGCATCGCCAATCCGGACAACTACAGCGGCGACGACGCCGTCTTCGCCGAGGAACTCGCCAGCCGCGCCGCCGTCTGCATCGACAACGCCCGCCGCTTCTGCCGCGAACGCACCACCGCACTGGCCCTGCAGAACAGTCTGCTGCCAAGAGGGCTGCCCGGGCAGGCGGCGGTCGAGGTGGCCCACCGCTATCTGCCCTCCGACTCGCTGGTCGGCATCGGCGGTGACTGGTTCGACGTGATCCCGCTCTCCGGCAGCCGCGTCGCCCTGGTCGTCGGCGACGTGGTGGGACACGGCATCGCGTCCTCGGCGACCATGGGCCGCCTCTGCACCGCCGTACGCACCCTCGCGGACGTGGACCTGCCGCCCGACGAACTCCTCACCCACCTGGACGACCTGGTCACCCACCTGGCGTCGGACGACACCGACGACGAGGTCGCGGAGCTCGGCGCCACCTGCCTCTACGCCGTCTACGACCCCGTCTCCCGCCGCCTCGACCTCGCCGCGGCCGGCCATCCCCCGCCCGCGCTGCTGCTGCCCGACGGCACCGCGAGCCTCGTCGCCATGACGGCCGGACCCCCGCTCGGCGTCGGCGGTCTGCCCTTCGAGTCGACGGAGCTGGAACTGCCCGAAGGCTCCGTCGTCGCCCTGTACACGGACGGCCTGATCGAGGACCGCGACCGCGACGTCGACCATACGCAGGCCGAACTGTGCCGCGCCCTGACCGCCCGCGCCGACACCCTCGACACGCTGTGCGACACGGTCCTCAAGGCCGTGCTGCCGGAGGAGCCCAGTGACGACGTGGCGCTGCTGCTGGCCCGCACCCGGGCGCTGGGCGAGGACCGGGTCGCCACCTGGGACATCACCCCCGATCCGGAACGCGTCGCCGCGGCCCGCCAGGCGGCCACCGAGCAGCTGACCGCCTGGGGCCTGGACGAGGCCGCCTTCGTCACCGAACTCGTCGTCAGCGAACTGGTCACCAACGCGATCCGGTACGGCGCGCCCCCCGTGCAACTGCGGCTGATCCGCGACCGCAGCCTCATCTGCGAGGTCTCCGACGGCAGTTCCACCTCACCGCATCTGCGCCGGGCGCACGCCTTCGACGAGGGCGGCCGCGGACTGCTGCTGGTCGCCCAGCTCACCCAGCGCTGGGGCAGCCGCCAGACGGGCCGGGGCAAGACCATCTGGGCCGAACAGACGCTGCCCCCGGTCTGATCACTGGAAGGAGCAGCCGGGGTTGGGAGCGTCCTCGGAGAACGGCGCGCCGTGCGGCAGCACATAGAGCACGTCGAGGACGACATCGGTGTCGCCGAGGTTGCGGCCGATGTGCACATGGTCGGATCCCGCAGGCTCCTGCACGAAGCTGCCCTTGGGGTACACGCCGTCGGAGGCGCAGTCGGAGTCGAAGTGGCTGAGCGTGCCCTCCTTCACCACGGCGTACAGGGGGCCGTCGTGGTAGTGCCAGCCGGTGGCCTGGCCGCGCGGGATCGTTATCTCCCGCACGGTGTAGTCGGTGCCCCCGACCGACCATTGACCGATGAGCCGGGCAGAGACGCCAGGTCCCGGTGGTGTGGCCTGCGCGGGCGCGCAGATGAGGACGGTAGCGGCGGTCACCGCTCCGGTGACCGCCGTACGCAGGGCAATGTTCATGGGGGGATCTCCTGGTGCAGAGAAGGATTGCCGCGGTGATCATACGAGACGCACCAAGCCAGTTGGAGCAGCCCTGGATCCCACCGGGCGCTCTCAGGTGCTCGGCCGTTCCCGCACGGCGTCCTCCGGTTTCTTGTCGTCCCGCAGCCCCAGGAACCGCGGATGCCGCAGCATCCCGTCCCGCGTCCACTCGGTGAAGTCGACCTGTGCGACCAGTGCCGGCCGCACCCACCGGGCGCCCGCCTCACGGACCCGGCCCTCGAACGGCGGGTCGGCGGCGCGCAGTTCGTCCAGTCGCTCCCGCAGCGAGAGCAGCGTGGCGCGGTCGAAGCCGGTGCCGACCTTGCCCGCGTACCGCAGTTTGCCGTGTTCCTGGTGGCCGAGGAGCAAGGCCCCCAGGCCGACCCGGCTGCCGGCGGGTTCGGTGAACCCGCCTATGACGAACTCCTGCCCCTGGGAACACTTGACCTTCAGCCAGTCGGTGGAGCGGCGCGGCTGGTAGTCACCGTCGGCCCGCTTGGCGATCAGACCTTCCCAGCCGCGGGCGCAGGAGGCGGCCAGCAGGTCGGCGCCGCCCTCATTGCGGTGGGAGGTCAGCCGCAGCGGAGCGCGGTAGGTCAGGGCGCGGCGCAACAGGGACTTACGGGTCCTGAGCGGCAGCCGGGTGAGGTCCGCTCCCTCAAGCCCCAGCAGGTCGAACACGTAGTACGTCACCGCGACACCGCTCGCCTCGACGTCCTCTCGGCGGGTCAGGCCCGTGCGCTGCTGGAGCCGGGCGAAGTCGGTGCGGCCCCGGTGAAGGCGACGACCTCCCCGTCCACGGTGAAGTCCGTGCAGGACCGGGCGGCCGGCGCCGCCACGGTCTCCGGGTAGGTGTCGTTGAGGCGGCGCCCCGTGCGGGACAGCAGCGTGACCCGCCCACCGCCCCGCACCGCCGGCAGCCGTACGCCGTCCAGCTTCCGTTCGAAGATCCATCCGCTGTCGAAGTCCCGCCGGTCACTGAGCGTCGCGAGCATCGGCCGGGCGGCCGGCTCCGCGCCCGGGCGTCCCGTGCGCAGCAGCCCCTGCTCCTTGTCCGGGAGCGAGCCCAGCAGGCCGGACACCGCCGCTCACTGCTCCTCGGCGGCCGCCGCGACCTGGGCGAGCGTCCGGCCACTGCTGACCGAGCGGGCCCGGCGCGGATCCGGTGTCCCGTGCCCCGGGGCCCCGCCGCCCGCCTTCACCAGCAGCCAGGCTTCCTCGCTGTCCCCGTCCTTGCCGCCGCGGAAGCGGGTGAGGGCGTACTCGCCGTGCAGCTTCGACCCCTTGAGGCGGAAGCGGGCATGTCCGCGCTCGAGCGACTCCCCGAAGTCGACGGGCCGACCCTTGCTGTCGTGGCTGAGGGGCTCGTAGCTGCCGTGGTCCCACACGATCACGGTGCCGCCGCCGTACTCGCCCCGCGGGATCACGCCCTCGAAGTCCTCGTACTCCAGCGGATGGTCCTCCGTGGGCACGGCGAGCCGCTTGTCCTGCGGATCGCCGGAGGGGCCCTTCGGGATCGACCACGACTTCAGTACGTCGCCGACCTGCAGCCGGAAGTCGAAGTGCATGGTGCTTGCGTCATGGATCTGCACCACGAACCGCGGCTCGGCACCCGAGGCGGCAGACCGCCCCTGCGGCTCCTTGGTCCGCCCGAAGTCGCGCTTGCCGCGATACTCCCGCAGCCGGTCCCGCTCACCCACCTCCGGCTCCTTTCGTACGCCCTGCCTCGCGGGCCCCGGGTACCCGGCGAACGGCTCAGAACTCCTCGTGCACCTCAGGATCCCCGCCGAGACGGCGGTGCGGCCGGTCGGCGATCGCATCGAGCTGGGCGGGGTCCAGTTCGAAGCCGAAGACGTCGAGGTTCGCCCGCTGCCGCTCGGGATTCGAGGACTTCGGGATGGGCACCGCGCCCAGCTGGGTGTGCCAGCGCAGGACCACCTGGCCGGGCGTCACCCCGAAGGATTCCGTGATGCCGACGACGACGGGGTCGTCGAGCAGGCCCTGGCCGCGGCCGAGCGGTGTCCAGCTCTCGGTGCGGATGCCCTTGGCCGAGTGGAAGGCGCGCAGCTCGTCCTGCGGGAAGAACGGATGGAGTTCGATCTGGTTGACGGACGGCAGTACCCCGGTCTCCTTCTCCAGCCGCTCGATGTGCTCGACGGTGAAGTTGGAGACGCCGATGGAGCGGACCAGGCCCTCCTCCCGCAGCTTGATCATGGCCCGCCACGAGTCGACGTACTGTCCGACCCGGGGCAGCGGCCAGTGGATCAGGTACAGGTCGACGTACTCCACGCCCAGCCGGCTGCGGGACTCCTCGAAGGAGGTCAGGGTCTCCTCGTAGCCGTGGTGCCGGCCCGGGAGCTTCGTCGTCACCACGACCTCCTCCCGGGGGATGCCGCTGCGGGCGACACCCCGCCCGACGCCGGTCTCGTTGCCGTAGTTGGTGGCGGAGTCGACCAGGCGGTAGCCCAGGCCGAGGGCCTCGGAGACGGCCCGTTCGGCCTCCGCGTCGGACATCGGCCAGGTGCCCAGGCCGAGAGCGGGGAGAGTCGTGCCGTCGTTGAGCGTGTGCGTGGGGACGGTGATCACCGTGGGACCTTTCCCTCGACTGTGCCGTACCCACAGCGTCACGGATAGGGTGAGCTGTGATCAACCGGACGGGTGGGGGATGAAGGCAGCGCACGGGATGGGCAGCACCGAGGGCAAGGGGCCGGAGGGAGCCGGACGTCCCACGTCGCGCGACGTCGCCCGGCTCGCCGGCGTGTCGCACACCGCGGTCTCCTTCGTGTTCAACGGCCGTGCCGAAGGCAACCTCTCACCCGCCACCCAGGAGCGCATCCGGCAGGCCGCCGCCCAGCTCGGCTACCGGCCCGACCCCGTCGCCCGAGGCCTGCGCCGGCGCCGGACCGCCGTGATCGGGCTGGTCACCGACGAGATCGCCTCCTCGCCCTTCGCGGGCCGGCTGCTGCGCGGCGCCATGGAGACCGCCTGGGACAGCGAACACCTCGTCCTGACCGTCGACTCCGGCGGCGACCGGGACAAGGAGGACGCGGCCGTCGCCGAACTGCTCGACCGCCGCGTCGACGGCATCATCTACGCCGCCATGTCGCTGCGCCGGGTCCGCGTCCCCGAGGGCCTGCACCGCACCCACTCCGTCCTCGCCAACTGCCTGCCCGAGGACGACTCCCTGCCCGCAGTCATCCCCGCCGAGCGCGCCGGGGGCCGTACGGCGGCCCGGCTGCTGCTGGAGGAAGGCCACCGCAAGGTCGCCATGATCGGCGGCCGGGACGACATCGCGTCGGTGGAGCGGCTGCGCGGCTTCCGGGACGCCCTGCGCGCCGAGGGGGTCACCGTGCCCAAGGAGTGGGTCGTGCGCAGCGGCGGCGAGATCTCCGGCGGATACCAGGGCGCGCTGCGCATCCTCGACGGCGCTGGGGCCGACCGGCGCCCGACCGGCGTCTTCTGCTACAACGACCGGGTCGCGGCGGGCGTCCTGCACGCCGCGACCCGCCTCGGCATCGCCGTCCCCGGCGATCTCTCGGTGGTCGGCTACGACGACCAGGAGCACATGGCCGCGTTCCTCACCCCGCCCCTGACCACGGTCGCGCTGCCGCACCGGGCCATGGGCGAGGCGGCCGCCCGGCTGCTGCTGGACGCCATCGACACCGGACGGACGCCGCCCGCCGGCGTGCGGCGCCTGGCCTGCCCGGTCATCACTCGCGCGTCGGTGGGGCCTGCTCCCGCCTGGTGACGGCGTTCCCTGCTGTGACCGGGCCGGGCCCGTCGCGGGGGCGCGGGCGGGCCCGTCCGGTAGTCACTCGGGCGTCGGAGTGGCTCCCATCTGGTGGCGGCTTCCGCTTTCGTGGCTATGAACGGGTCCGCCTGTTGCCGGGGCGCGGGGGGATCTGCCCGGTGGTCACTCGTGCGTCGGTGGGGCCTGCTCCCGTCTGGTGATGGCGTTCCCTGCTGCGATGGGGTCGGGCGCGTCGCGGGGGCGGGGATGGATCCGTCCGGTGATCGTTCGGGCTCGGACCGGCTTCGGTCCGGTGATGGCTTCCGCTTTCCTCGCTACGAACGGGTCCGCCTGTTGCCGGGGCGGAGACGGATCCGTTCGGTGGTCACTCGTGCGTCGGTGGGGCCAGTTCCCATCCGGTGGCGGTTTTCGCGTTGCCCGCCACGACCAGCTCGCGGACATCGCCGGGGCGCAGATAGACCCGCTCGGTGACGGTGAGCCGGTCGTCGACGAACAGCTCGAACAGTGAACCGTCGACAAGCACCCGCACCTGCCGGGCGGGCGCCCGCATCACGATCGGTGCCGACCCGTCGGGCCGGGTCCGCGGCCAGTCGCTGCGATCCAGCGTGACGGTGCCCTCGTCCGGATCCAGCCGGACCGTGAGCCACGCGCCGGTGGCCGACCGCAGCAGACCCACGGTGGTCCGCCCGCCTGCGGTGACGGTGAGGTCGTACGACTCGGGGAGGGCCACCCGGGCGGGTGCGGTCACGAACGGCTCGGGCGCGCGCAGGAGTCGGAGCTCCGGCGCCGGTGCGACCCGCAGCGCGCCGTCCGGATGGACGTCCACGACGCGCGGCGCGGTGAGCACCCCGGCCCAGCCGGCGCGCTCGGCCTCGCCGTGCGCGCGGGACTCCCAGGACCATCCCCACATCAGGACCCGGTCCGGCTCCTGGAGCACGGCAGGAGCGTAGAAGTCCCGCCCGTGGTCGAGCCGTCCACCGGTCCGCGCCTCGAAGTGCAACTCCTCCTCGCCGTACGGTTGCAGACGGCCCGTCAGATAGCCGGTGGAACACGGGTCGCCGTCCCACAGCGACAGCACGAGCACCCGCTCGCCGCTCGCCGTCGCGTACAGCTGCGGGCACTCCCAGCCGACCGCCTTGTCCCCGAAGACGCCTGCGGCCACGGGGTCGTTGCCGTCGAGGAGCACCCCGGCGAAACGCCAGCGGAGCAGGTCGTCGCAGTCGTACAGCAGGACCGACGGGGTCCCGTCCGCATGCCCTGCACCGACCAGCGCCCATCTCCGCCCGCCGTGGCGGAACACGAACGGATCGCGGAACATCACCACGTCCAGACCGGCGGGCGGGCCGGTCACCACGGGTGTCGGCAGCGGTTTCCAGTCGGTCAGCGTCTCGTCGTCCGGCACCACCGCCCGTGCCAGACAGATGGTGCCCAGGCCGGTGTGGTGGCGGTCGACGCCGGTGTACACGGCGGTCGGCACACCGTCGTCGTCGACCACGCAGCCGGACCAGCAGCCCGCCTCGTCCGGGCCGCCCGGCGTCGGGGCGAGCGCGACCGGATGGTGCTCCCAGTGCGCGAGGTCGGCGCTGGAGGCGTGACCCCAGTGGACGTTCGTGTGCACGGGTGCGTCGGGGTTGTGCTGGTAGAAGAGGTGGTAGCGGTCCCGCCAGCGGAACGGCCCGTTGGGGTCGTTGATCCAGCCGGCGGGCGGACGGACCCTGAAGCGCGGGGCGTCGTTGCTCAACGATTGACTCCTGCGGACGTGATGCCCTCGCGCAGAGGGCGCTGGCCGACGACGAACACGGCGACGGCGGGGATCATGGAGAGGACGACACCGGCGAGTACCACCGAGATGGAGCCGGTGCCCAGGTTGCCCTGGAGGGAGACCAGGCCCAGCGGGAGCGTGTAGTTCTGCCCGGAGGTCTCCAGGATCAGCGGCCGGAAGAACTCGTTCCAGTGGTAGTTGAAGGCCAGCACGCCGACGATGGCGAGGCCGGGCGCGGCCAGCGGCGCATACACCGAGCGGAAGATCCGCCAGGGCCCGGCACCGTCCAGCATGGCCGCCTCGCCCAGGTCCTTGGGCATGCCCAGGAAGTACTGGCGCATCAGGAAGGTGCCGAACGCGGTCGGGAAGGCCGGAATGATCAGACCGAGCAGGGTGTCGGTCAGGCCCATCGACTTCAACACCAGGAACACCGGCACGATGGTGACCTGCAGGGGCACCATCATCGTCGCAAGCACCAGCCCGAACAGGGGCTTCTTGAAACGGAATTCGAGGCGTGCGAACGCATACCCGGCAAGCCCCGCCGTGATCATCTGGCCGACCGCGATCAGCGCGGTCACCAGCGTCGAGTTCAGGGCGAGCAGCCACACGTCGATCTGGCCGAACACCCCGCGGTAGGCGTCGGCCGTCGGATGTGTCGGGATGATCTTCGGGGGCAGGTCGAAGGACTGGGCCGGGGTGCGCAGCGAGGTGGAGACGGTCCAGATGACCGGGCCGAGGGTCAGCAGCGCGCACACCGCCAGAGCGGTGATCCGTGCCCATGGCCCGAGGGAGTACCGGGCGCGGCTCAGGGACAGGCTTGCTTGGCTCATGGAGGTCACCCGGCTCACTGGTAGTGGACGAAACGCCGGCTGAGCCGGAACTGGAGGGCGGTCACCGCCATGATCAGCACGAACAGCAGCACGCCCACCGCGGACGCCTCACCGAAGCGCAGCTGCTCGAACGCGGTCTCGTAGATGACCATCACGACGGTGCGGGTGGAGTCGCCGGGCCCGCCGTTGGTCAGCACATACGGCTGCTCGAAGACCTGCAGCGCGTTGATGACACCGACCACGGTCGCCACCAGCAGCGTCGGCGACAGCAGCGGCAGCGTCACATGCAGGTGCTTGCGCAGGCCGGTCGCCCCGTCCAGGGAGGCAGCCTCGTGGACCTCCTTGGGGATGGTGTTCAGACCGCCGACGAACAGCAGGAACGAGAAGCCGAACTGCTGCCACACATAGACGATGACCACGGTCGCGAGTGCCGCGTGCTCCGAGGTCAGCCAGGGCACCGGCGAGATCCCGACCAGCCCGATCAGCCAGTTCACCACCCCGAAGTCCTGGTTGAACAGGTACTTCATCACCACGGAGATCGACGCGGCGGACAGCACCAGCGGAAAGAAGAACGCCGAGCGGAACACCGAACGCAGCCACACCGGCATCCGCCCGTTCAGGGTCAGCGCCAGCGCGAGGGCGATCAGCAGCTGCGCGGCGACCGCGAAGACCATGAACACGAGCGTGTTGAAGAAGGAGACCCGCACGGTGGAATCGGTGAAGACCTCACGGTAGTTGGCCGCCCCCGCGAAGCTGGGTGAGTCGATCACGCTCCAGTGGAACAGGCTCAGCACCACCGAGCCGACGATCGGCACGACCGTGAACACGACGATGCCGACGATCGTGGGTGCGAGGAAGAGGGCGGCGAGCAGCCGGGTGCCGCGGGTGCGCAGGGGCGAGGGCCGCGACAGGTCGACGGCCGGTGTGGCGGCCCGCGGCCGTACGGCGGAGACCTGGGTGTTCGTCATGCGTCACGCTCCATGGCCTTCTCCAGGTCGCCCTGCATCCGGCGCAGCGCGGGGCGCACCGAGCGCGGGGAGGCAAGGGCGGTGCCGGTGTGCTTGAGCAGCACTTCGGTCACCTCGGCGACCTGCGGCGGGGCGGGGATCGGCCCGGTGTCGGGGAACTTGTCGAGGGTGTCGTAGAAGACCTGCCAGTGCTTCGGCCCGGTCTCCCGGTAGCGGGCGGCGGTCAGCATCGAGCGGCGCGCAGGGGTGGTCTGGTTGGTGTCGAACAGCCGCATCAGGGTGTCCCGGCGGGCGGCGTACTTGATGAACTCCCAGGCCTCGTCCTGCTTCTTGGAGGTCCGCAGCAGCGCATAGCCCGCCGCGCCGAACTGGTGGCGCTGGGTGCGCCAGCGCGGGAAGTACTGCACGTCGAAGCCGTCCGCCTGCATCCCGGCGAGGTGCAGTCCGCCGGCCCAGAAGCCGCCCGCCGGGGTGACACCCACCCGGCCGGTGGAGAACACGCCGACGAGGTTCTGGCCGTTGCCGCCCTCGGGGCGGGTGCACAGGCCCTCCTGGATGAGGGAGGCGAGGTAGTCGTACGCCTCCTCCACGCGTCCGGCGGTGGCCTGCGGGCGCGTCCAGCGGAAACCGCCGCCGCGGCCCTGCCGCTGGGCGGCTGGATAGAAGGAGTCCCACAGCCAGGCGCCGCCCGGCGCCTTGGACTCCGTGAGCAGATTGGTGCCGCCCGTAAAGAGCCAGGGCACCACGCCGCCCCACAGCCGGTTGGTCCAGAAGTACGGCGTGAACTGCGAGCCGCTCGACTTCTTCATGGCCCGCAGCAAGGCGGTGAAGTCCTCGCGGGTCCAGTCGGGAGCCGGGAAGTCCGCGCCCGCCCGCTCGAGCACCCGGCGGTTCAGATACATGTCGGCCGCGTTGAACTCCACGGGCAACTGGTAGAGGTGCCCCTCGTACATCATCGACTCCACCAGCGAGGGGTGGACATCCGCGAAGTACTCCTTGAGTTCGGCCGCGTCCCGCTGCACCCAGCGGTCCAGCGGGACCCCGAGGCGCTGCGCGAACAGCTGCACGCCCTCCGTGGCGACGTAGACCAGGTCGGGCGCGGTGCCCGCCGCGATCTGGGTGAGGATCTTCGCGAAGAAGTCGGACCAGTCGACGGCCTGCACGGCGTTGATCCGCAGCTTGATGCCGGGGTGAACCTTCCGGAAGCCCTCGGTGAGGGTGCGGATGGCCTCCGGACCGTAGGCGGGGCCGAGGGTGGCGACGACGAGGGAGCCGTCGTCGCGGCCGGGGATGTCGGCTCCGGTGAGCCGGTCCCAGCTCGCGGCGGTGCCGGCCAGCGCGGCGGCCCCCGTTCCGTAGGCCCCGTACCGCAGCAGGCTGCGGCGGGTGAGGTGCGAGTCGGTCATCCAACATGCCTAACTCGTGTTAGATCAGGGTTGATGCCCAGATGATGGGAAGCCCGCCAGGAACCTGTCAAGAGTCGTGCACCCCTTGACCTTTAACGAGTTAGGCCGCACAGTCCTGCACCACACGAGCCGCCGTTCTCCACTCGACGAAGAGAGGAACGAAGAATGATGCGTGGGATGTCCCGCAGAGCCCTGCTGACCGGCACCACCGCCGGGGGAGCCGCCGCGCTGCTTCCCGCAGCACGGGCCACCGCCAGACCCAGGGCGACGAGGGCTGGTTGCGCGAGCTACCGCGCCGCCTACCACTTCACGGTCCCCGACGCCTGGAAGAACGACCCCCAGCGCCCGGTCTGGATCGACGGCGAGTACCACTACTACTACCTCTACAACGCCGACTACCCCACCGGCCCCGTCGGCACGGCCTGGCGCCTGGCCACCAGCACCGACCTGGTCTCCTTCACCGACCGCGGCGTCGCCGTGCCGAAGGACACCACCCCCAACGGCGACGTCTGGTCGGGCTCGGCGGTGGTGGACACGGACAACACGGCAGGCTTCGGCGCCGGCGCGGTGATCGTCATCGCCACCCTGTCGCCCGGCGGCGGAACCGACCACCAGGAGCAGTTCCTGTACTACTCCACCGACGGCGGCCGCACCTTCACCCACCACGGCACCGACCCGGTCCTGCCCAACCCCGGCGTCGCCGACTTCCGCGATCCCAAGGTGATCCGCGACGAGGAGCGCGGCCGCTGGCTGATGGCCCTCGCCGAGGGCACCAAGGTGGGCTTCTACCACTCCGCCGACCTCAAGTCCTGGACGTACGCCGGAGGATTCGTCAAGGACGGGATCGGTACGCTGGAGTGTCCCGACCTGTTCCGCATCACCGCCGAGGACGGCACGGTGAAGTGGGTGCTGGGTGTCAGCGCCAACGGCAAGGGCTCGGGGCTGCCCAACACGTACGCGTACTGGACGGGCGCCTTCGACGGCAGCGCCTTCACCGCCGACGCCGCCGACCCGCAATGGCTCGACCACGGCTGGGACTGGTACGGCGCCGTCACCTTCGAGAAGCGGAACAGCAACGGCACCCAGGACCCCGGCGCACGCTACGCGCTCGGCTGGCTGAACAACTGGGACTACGCCAACACCACACCCACCATCGACTGCGACGGCTTCAACGGCACCGACTCGATCGTCCGCGAGCTCGCCCTGAAGCGGGACTCCGCCGGCACCTACTACCTGACCTCCCGGCCCGTCGCCGCCCTCGACGCGTACGTCTCCCGCACGGTGAACCTGGGCGACGTGACCGTCGACGGCACCAAGGTGCTCGACTACAAGGGCATCTCCTACGAGCTCACCACCGAGATCACCTGGGACCGACTCACCGGCGCCGGACTCCAGTTGCGCCGCTCACCCGACGGTGGACGCCACATCGACGCCGGCATCTACAACGACTACGGCTTCCTCAACCGCCGCAACACCGTCAACCCCGACGCCTCCGGCAAGTGGCAGGAGAGCCACACCCCGTTCAGCCATTCCGCGGGCACGGTGAAGCTGCGCATCCTCGTGGACCGCACGTCCGTGGAGATGTACCTCGACGACGGCCGGTACGTGCACTCCAGCGTGGTGTTCCCGTACCTGGTCGACACCGGCCTGGCGCTGTTCACGATCGACGGGACTGCGGTTTTCCGGAACACGGTCATCCGGGAGTTCAGCTTGTGAGTGCGGCCTCCCGCCCCGCGGAAATCCCTTTGGAGCCATCGCGGCCGGACGCGCAGACTCGACGAGGGACGAAGGCGGACGCCATGCCGACAGCCGAAACCGTCACCGGCGCCCTCGTCGACGCACTGGGCAGTGAGCCCCGGCGGCCGGGCGCCTTTCGGGAACTCCTGCGGCGCGGGGCGGAAGCCGTGCCCGACATCCGCCGGGGGCTGAGACATCCGTTTCCGCGGGCGCGGGAGGAATGCTGCAGGCTGCTGGACCAACTGCTGGTGCCCGAGGCGACGGACGAGCTGACCGCCATGCTCGACGACCCGGACGCCCGGGTACAGCTGGCGGCGCTCCACGCCCTGTCCTGCGACCGGTGCAAGCCGGACGCGGACGCCTGCCGCCCCGACCCCGCCGTACTCCGGCCGCGCTCGGTCCAGCTCCTGCACCACGACCCGGACCCCCACGTCAGAGCCATGGCCACCGAACTCGTCGGGTTGTGGGTGCACAGCACCCCGCAAGCCCTCGCCGCCCTGGTACGCGCCCGCGACGAGGACCCCTCGCCGGCGGTGCGCAAGAAGGCGACCTGGTACACGCCCGGCGGCCCAGTCCACCGCCGGACGTCACCGAAGCCAGCACGTGCAGGACAGACCTGATCCACAGGGGGCTTCGCACACCTGGCAGTTGAGGTCGGACCGGCCTCACGCGGCGTGCCGGGCCGCGCTTCGGCAGCGATCTCGGTACATGCCGGGGAGGGGGGCAGGGGGGCGTCGCATGGCAAGGCGGGCTGGACCGCGCCTGGCGGCACTGACCACCGGCGGACGGCGCCGAAGTACGTAGGTATGTCATGGGCTGCTCGACAGGAGGCTTCAGTCGTCCGGCAGTCGGGGGCGGGCCGGCCTTGGCGGGCGTGCCGGGGCGCCTCTCAGTAGCAACCCCGGTGCGTGGTGAGGAGCGGGAGCGGGGCACAGGACGTCCGGCGGATTCCCTGCGAAGATCGGATGCGGCGATCGGCCGAGCGGAGCCGGTCAGGGCGATCAGCGGAGTGCGCATGACGACTGAGCGGGACACGGTGGCGGATGTCGGACGGGCGGCCGGCATCGAGGTGCAGCCGGTGGCCGGGCACATCGGGGCCGAGATCACGGGCGTCGATCTGGCCGGCGACCTGGACGACGCCGTGGTCGCCGCGATCCGGGCGGCCGTCCTGCGCTGGAAGGTGGTGTTCTTCCGCGGGCAGCGGCTGGACCACGCCGGGCACGTGCGGTTCGCCCGCCGGTTCGGCGAGCCCGTCGTGCTGCGCAAACGGGGTAGCGCCTCGCCGCCGGACTTCCCCGAGGTGGAGACCACCGCCGACCGGCTGGAGCTGGGCGGGAAGTTCGGCATGGAGCACGAGGAGTGGCTGCAGCGCCGCCGGCACACCCTGCTGCGCGGCTGGCACTGCGACCACGGCGCCCGCATCGACCCGCCGGCCGCGACGATCCTGCGCGCCGAGACCGTCCCGCCGTACGGAGGCGACACGACGTGGTCGAACCTGGCGGCCGCGTACGCCGGACTGTCCGGCCCGGTACGGGAGTTCGTGGACGGGCTGCGGGCCGAGCACCGGCTCGGCGTCGGCTACCAGCCGCGGCCCGGCGACGACGCCTACCTGCGGCACCTGGTGGACCATCAGGTCGCCTCCGTGCACCCCCTGGTGCGGGTGCACCCGGAGACGGGGGAGCGGGTGCTGTTCGTCAACGGCTACTACCTCGAGCAGATCACCGACGTCTCCCGTCCGGAGAGCCGGGCGCTGCTGGACATGCTGCTGGAGCAGGCGGTGCGGCCCGAGTACACGGTGCGGTTCCGCTGGGAGCCGGGCAGCGTGGCCTTCTGGGACAACCGCGCCACCATCCACCTCGCCCCCAGCGACAACGCCCACCTCGACTTCCCCCGGATCATGCACCGGGTGATGCTCACGGGTGACGTCCCCGTCGGCGTGGACGGCAAGCCGTCGCAGCCGCTCGTCGGGACCGAACCCGGCCGCTGGTGACGCAGGCTCTCAGACGGCGGGCCGCCAGCCGAGCGCCGGCCCGAGCCGCGTGGCCATGTCGGTGAGGATCTGCACATAGTCCTCGTGCTCGAAGGTGAACGGCAGCGCGAACGCCACCTCGTCCACCTCGCGGAACGCGGCATGGGCATGGAGGCGTTCGGCGATCTCCTCGGAGCTGCCGACGATGTCCGGCGCGAACATCAGTCGGGCCGGGCCCTGCGGCGAGGCCGTACGAGGGGTGCGCCTGGCGACGAACTCCTCGTACTTCGCGCGCTGTTCGGGCGAGGCCGAGTCGGTGGGGATGACGACCAGGCCCTGTGAGACGCGGGCGTCGTCGCCGTCGGGGTGATGGGCGCGGAAGGCGCGGATGTGCGACAGCTGGATCTCCGCGAAGTCGAGGTCCGACCCCCCGTCCGCTCCCTCGGCCTTTACGACACTGCTGGTCAGGAAGTTCATGCCGTGCTCACCGGCCCAGCGCGCCGAACTGAGGCTGCCGCCGCCGTACCACAGCCGCCTGCCCAGGCCGGGGGAGTGCGGCTGCACCCGGTCGCTGAACACCTCGAACCCCTCGACCCCGCTGAAGTCCGTGGCGCTCTTGCCGCGCACGAAGTCCAGCAGCCGCCGCACCCGCTCGTAGGAGAAGTCCTCGGCCTCCGCCGTGTCCGGGTACAGCGCCTCCTTGACCTGGTCGTAGTGCATCGGCGGGCCGACGCTGACGCCCGGGTTGATGCGGCCCCCGGACAGGATGTCGACCGTCGCCAGGTCCTCGGCCAGCCGCAGCGGGTTCTCCCAGCCGAGCGGGATGACCGCCGTGCCGAGCTCGATACGGCTGGTGCGCTGCGAGGCCGCCGCCATGACGGCGACCGGGGACGAGATGCCGTACTGGAGATGCCGGTGGCGCAGCCACGCGCTGTCGAAGCCGAGCCGCTCGCCCAGTTCGATGATCTCCAGCGTGGACTCGTGGCCGCGGCGCGGATCCGCCTCGTCGAACAGGCCGATGGTCAGGAAACCCAGCTTGCGCAGGGGGCGTGAGGTCGGCGGCACGGGCTCCTCCATGGTTGTTTGATGTATCAAGTATTACGGCGGTGCCAACCAGGCGGGCGCGAGAACTGTTCCCCGTGTTCGGGTCAAGATCAGGTCGTCTCAGGCCAGAGGAATGGTGACCTCGTCCTCGACGGGTGGTTCGATCTCCTGAGCGCGGTTGCCGGTGGCCGCGTAGCAGCGCAGGTGGATCGCCTCCGGGGTGACGTCCAGTCGCAGGAACTGCTTGAAGAACGGCGGGCTGTACGTCGCCGACCCCGGCGAGAACAACTGCGTGTATATCTTGCGCACCGGCAGGCGGAAGCGTGACGTGCGGTCGGGGCGGCCGCCGGCGCCGAGCAGAGTGGCCACGATGCGGATACGGCGGGTGACGCGTACCGCTCCGCCCGGGGTGCGGGTCGGCGGGATGCCGAGCCGCTCGGCGATCACGGCCATCGCCTCGTCCTCGGTGAGGGTGAAGAAGCGGCGCAGATGCAGCCGCCGCCCGTAGAGCCTGCTGTAGAAGGCGAGGGAGTCGCCGCGCAGCGGATAGCAGCGGAAGTCCTTCTCGGTGACGTCCGCGACGCCGATGCGGGGGATGGTGTGCGTGGCGTGCATGAACGCCCCGCCGCCGCCCGAGACGACGTACTGGATGGTGCGGCCGTCCACCTGGACCGGGTAGCGCTGGTAGTTGTGGATGTCGCCGCCTATCGCCGCCACAAAGTGGTGGTCGGGATCGCGGACGATGTCGTCGACGGTGCCGTTGCCGCCCTCGATCGTGCAGGGGTGGTGCTCACCGTCGACGTACAGGGGTGATCCGGTGATGAGGATCTTGGGGCGGGGGCCCTTGGAGACCTCGCGCAGCCAGACGCCCTGTTCGGCGTCGATCGTGCCGAGCAGACCGGTGTCGATGCCGATGATCCGCAAGGGGCCGGCGTCGATGGCCCAGTACGGCCCCGGCTGGACGGCCTGTTGGGCCGGCGCGGAGCGCAACTGGCGTGCCTCGTCCAGGTGTTGACCGTCGCCGGGGCGGGGCCGGTGCCACAGGAGCGAGCGCATCCAGGCCCGGCTCAGGGGGCGAGGTGCCGGCTCGGGCGCGAGGGGCGGGGCGTCCGCGCAGAAGACGCGCATGAAGGCGCCGAGGTCCTCGTACCAGTCGTGGTTGCCGGGTATCGCGTAGATCGGCGCCTGGTAGTCCTGGTAGGGGCGGAAGAATTTCGTGGCGTAGTCGTCCGCGCTGCCCACCGGGTAGATGACGTCGCTGGCGATGACGGCGAAGTCCGTGCCCTGACCGACCTTCAGAAACCCCGGTACGACGGCGTACTGGGGATCGTCGCCCTCACCGGTGTCGCCGATGACCATGAAGGAGAACCGGTCCGCCTCCGTGCGCCGGATCACCTTGTCGGCGGGCGCGCCGGCCGCCGTCCGCTGTGCCACCCATCTGCTGCGGGTACGGCCCGTGGGGTCCCCGAACCAGGAGGCCAGTACGCCGTTGCGGGCGGCCCACAGCGTCCTGGGATCGAGCCAGGAGAGCTTCTCGACGTGCTGCGGCATCAGCCGCTTGTAGTCGCCGCGTTCTGTGGTGCCCCAGCCGGCGCCCTGGGCGGTATCGCGTGAAGAGTCAGACACCGCTGAACCGTAACAACGATCAAGTGGCGGGCGGGAAGCGGGTGCGGGCACTCGGCGCGCCGCCCCTGGCGTGCCTGGGCCCGTCGGGACCCCGCACGAAGGGGGCGGTGCCCCGCGGCAACTCGCGGCGGCACTACGCCAGTCGGCTCGTCGAAGCCGCCAAGGGGCCGACCCGCTCGGCGCCTTGTCTTGCGATCTCGGTGTCCGGTGCGCCTCGTGCCGCCGCCGCGGGCGCCGCCCGGCGCACTCGGCTTGGGTCCGCCGTCCTCTCCGCCCGCGGCATCCAGCCGCAGGTCACCACTCGTAGCTGGGCGGCGGTGCCCACTGCGGGGCGGGCGGCGGTACCGCCCGGTACTGATCCTGCCGGGGCCGCGCGGGAACCACTCGCCCGCCGAACGGGGCGATGCTGTGCTGCGGCGCGGGCTCTGCCGCCCGGTGGGCGACGGAGGTTCGCCGTGCCGAGGCCGACTTGTTCCATTCGCCGTCGCCCAGGACCAGAAGCGGGTCGAACATGACCACCACACCGGCCAGCAGCAGGAAGACGGTCGGGCCGAGGAGCATGGGCAGCAGTAAGGAGGTGGGTGAATCGCCCGTCCAGGCCTCATTGCCGTTGCCGTGCACATGGACGCTGACGGCGGCCATGGCCGTGTAGTGCATGCCGGAGACCGCGATCCCCATGACCAGACTGGCCCCGAGACTCGTCATGAACCCGCGGACGGTGACAGCCGCCCACAGTGCGGCGGTCGCGGCGACGATCGCGATGAGGACGGACAGGGCGACCGTGAGCGGGTCGTACCGCATGTCCCCGTTGACCTCCACCGCCGCCATGCCGAGGTAGTGCATCGTGGCGACGCCGATACCGGTGACCACGCCCGCCACACCCAACGTGACCTTGCCGGCGCCCCGGTAGCCGACGATGAACACGCCGATGCCGACCACGACGATCGACACGGCCAGGCTGAGCAGAGTGAGCCCGGTGTCGTAACGGATCCCGGTCTCCTTGACCTGGAATCCGAGCATGGCGATGAAGTGCATCGTCCAGATCCCGCAGCCGATCGAGGCGGCGCCGAGCGCCAGCCAACCAGGCTTCCAGGACTCCTTGTTCAGCAGGGACCGGACGATGCAGCGCAGTCCCAACGCCCCTCCCAGGCAGGCCATCAGATAGGCCGCCACCGGGGTCACCGCACCATAGCGGAACCCGTCAATCGTGCCCTGCATCTGCCAACTCCCCCCAGAGCCCCGGCAATTGGTGGAGCCAGGTCTACGGGTAAGAGTCGCGTAAACGCAAGGGTTTACCATTGGTAACTGAATAATTCTCAACTATCAGGGGTTGACTCCGGTCACCAGGGGGCGAGTTCCAGCCAAACGTCGGCGCGTTCGGGCATGGGCGGCCTGCGGCCGTCACCCGCGTGCTCACCAGAGCCCGCTCGGCTCCCTTCCGGCCGCCCGGAGCAGGATGGACCGCGTGGAACCCATCCCGTACTTGTCGACGTCACCGGAGAGCGCGGCCGCGTCCAGCAGAAGCGGCCGGATGTCGATGTGGGCGCTGTGTGCCTGCCCGCACAGATCGTTCAGGGCGACCATCATGTCCCGTGCGTCGCGGCCCTGATCCTCGACGGACATCTCCAGCAGTCGCTGCCGGAAGCCCTGGGGTGTGGACTCGAAGGGCAGTGTGGTCGCCCAACAGAACGAGCGGCAGCGCTCCAGGAGGGCGCGCAGGGCGGCCCGGACGTCGTCGTCGCCGTCCTCGTAGAGCGAGAGCATGTCCCGCAGCGCTCCCTCGGCCTCCGCCCGGATGTCCGCCTCGTCCAGCGGGCGCGGGCCTTCCTGGACCTTCCGCATCCAGTCGGGGTCGGTGAGATCCACCGGCCTGCTCGCGATGGGCTCGATGCAGGCATCGATCACGGCGATCCATTCCTCGAGCTCCGCCAGTTCCCCCATCGCACTCGGCTCCCGTCCGACCGCTGGTGGCATGCCGCCGCCCCCTCCGCGGCGGGAGGCTGGGGCCGAGAGGCATAGGGCGCCACGGCGTCAACAGACGGGACGCCCAGGCATCAGCGGCGGTGGCCCGGCTGCTCCGGTGGAGTACAAGCGGCCGGGCCGGAAAGCTGCCGGCCAGGTGACTGGGCGCCGACGGCGGTCCGTTCGCGGAGCCGCCGGTGCCGGCGCAGTGCGGACGCGAGGGATCGGGCCGTGTGTTACCCCCAAGTTATCGAACGCCCAAGCGCATCCCAGGCGTTGGGCGGCCGAAAGCCAAGGGGTGGCAAGGATTCAGTGAGGTCACTGATTCTTCACTTTGTATTTCTACCCGCATAGACCCGGTGGTGCTGTCATGCACACACCCGCCCGGAATCCCGGGCCCATCGCGGGAGAACCCCCATGCGTGCCATGCGCCGCCTCACCGCCACCACGGCATCCCTCACCCTCTCCGTCGCCGGTCTCATCATCGGCACGGGCTCGGCCGCGCACGCGGCCAGTTGCTCCCAGTCCTACCTGCCGCTGCCGGACCCGACCTGCCAGCCCGGCGCCTACAACCCGGACGTCACCCAGTCCACGATCGACTCCACGATCTGTGTGTCCGGCTGGACCGCCACCGTGCGACCCTCCACCTCGTACACCAACGCCCTGAAGGTCAAGCAGATAGCGGAGTACGGCTACGCCGACACCAGCACCTCGGACTACGAGGAGGACCACCTCGTCCCGCTCGAGCTCGGTGGCGCTCCCAAGGACGCGCAGAACCTGTGGCCGGAGCCGCGGTACGGCGACGAGACCGCCTACAGCAAGGACTCGGTGGAGAACAAGCTCAAGAAGGCCGTCTGCGCCGGCACGGTCAGTCTCGACGACGCGCGCAGCGCCATCGCCAGTGACTGGACCACCGCCCTGTCCTCCCTCGGCCTCAGCTGACCCCTCGGCGGCACCACCCGGCGGTCTGCCCGCGTCCCCGGCGGGCAGACCGCCTCGTCGTACAGAGGGATAACCCTCGATTGACCGGAACCCTGCTGACATGGACCGGTCAAGGCTGTCATCCTCCTCCCCAACTGCCGCGCCCACCCCCCACGTTCTCACCAAGCAGTGACGATCCCGCACAGCTCGGCTCGTCCCGGGCGGTACACCCGTCTGCCCGGTCTGTCACCGGCCGCCCCACGCGGCCGCAGCAGTAGGAGAACGAGTGAGACGCATCGCCCGCAAGCGGACAGCGGTCGGAGCCCTGGTCTCCACCGCGGCCTTCCTCGCCGTCGGCATCCAGTCGGTTCCGGCGCACGCGAAACCCGCCGCTCCCCATCCCAGCCCCCTGCGCGCCGCGGGACTGGAGGCAAGGCTGACCCCGGCGCAGCACAGCGCGCTCATCAAGAGCGCCAGGCAGAAGACAGCCGCGACCGCCCGCACGATAGGCCTCGGCGCCAAGGAGAAACTGGTCGTCAGGGACGTCGTCAAGGACCACGACGGCACCCTGCACACCCGCTACGAGCGGACCTACGCGGGCCTGCCCGTCCTCGGCGGCGACCTCGTCGTGCACACCCCGCCGGCCTCGCTGGCCGCCGGCACGGTGAGCACGACCTTCAACAACAAGCACACCATCAAGGTCGCTTCCACCACCGCGACCTTCACGAAAGCAGCCGCGCAGACCAAGGCCCTCAAGGCGGCCAGGTCCCTGCACGCCGAGCGGCCCAGCACCGACAGCGCCCGCAAGGTCATCTGGGCGGGCACCGGCACCCCGAAGCTGGCCTGGGAGACGGTGGTCGGCGGCCTCCAGGACGACGGCACGCCCAGCCAGCTGCACGTCATCACCGACGCCACCACCGGCAAGGAGCTCTACCGCTACCAGGGCATCAAGACGGGCACCGGCAACACCCAGTACAGCGGCACGGTCACGCTGAACACCACGCTGTCGGGTTCGACGTACCAGCTGTACGACACCACCCGCGGCGGTCACAAGACGTACAGCCTCAACAACGGCACCTCGGGCACCGGCACCCTGATGACCGACTCCGACGACGTCTGGGGGACGGGGTCGGGGTCCAACACGCAGACCGCGGGCGCGGACGCGGCCTACGGCGCCCAGGAGACCTGGGACTTCTACAAGAACACCTTCGGCCGCAGTGGCATCAAGAACGACGGCGTCGCCGCCTACTCGCGCGTCCACTACAGCACGGCGTACGTCAACGCCTTCTGGGACGACAGCTGCTTCTGCATGACCTACGGCGACGGCTCCGGCGGCACCCACGCGCTGACCTCGCTGGACGTGGCCGGGCACGAGATGAGCCACGGCGTCACGTCCAACACGGCGGGGCTGGAGTACAGCGGCGAGTCCGGCGGCCTCAACGAGGCCACCTCCGACATCTTCGGCACCGGAGTGGAGTTCTACGCCAACAACAGCAGTGACGTCGGCGACTACCTCATCGGCGAGAAGATCGACATCAACGGCGACGGCACGCCGCTGCGTTACATGGACAAGCCGAGCAAGGACGGCGGTTCCGCGGACAGCTGGTACTCCGGCGTCGGCAACCTCGACGTGCACTACTCCTCGGGCCCCGCCAACCACATGTTCTATCTGCTGTCCGAGGGCAGCGGCACGAAGGTCATCAACGGTGTGACGTACAACAGCCCGACCTCCGACGGTGTCGCCGTCGCGGGCATCGGCCGGGCCGCGGCCCTGCAGATCTGGTACAAGGCGCTGACGTCGTACATGACGTCCAGCACCAACTACGCCGGAGCCCGCACCGCCGCCCTCAATGCCGCCGCCGCCCTGTACGGCACCGGCTCCACCCAGTACGCCGGTGTCGGCAACGCCTTCGCCGGTATCAACGTCGGCAGCCACATCACCCCGCCCTCCTCGGGCGTCACGGTCACCAACCCGGGCAGCCAGTCCTCCACCGTCGGCACGGCGGTGAGCCTGCAGATCTCGGCGAGCAGCACCAACAGCGGCTCGCTGACCTACGCCGCGACCGGACTGCCCACCGGTCTGTCGATCAACAGCTCCACGGGCGTGATCTCCGGTACGCCGACGACGGCCGGCAGCTACAGCACCACTGTCACGGTGACCGACTCGACCGGCGCGACCGGCACCGCCTCCTTCACCTGGACCGTCAGCTCGAGCGGAGGCGGCGGCTGCACCTCGGCCCAGCTTCTCGGCAACCCGGGCTTCGAGTCGGGCAACACCACCTGGACCGCGACCAGCGGCGTCATCACCAATGACAGCGGTGAGTCGGCGCACGGCGGCTCGTACTACGCCTGGCTGGACGGCTACGGCTCCACCCACACCGACACACTGTCCCAGTCGGTGGCCATCCCGAGCGGCTGCAAGGCCACGCTCACCTTCTCTCTGCACATCGACACGTCGGAGACCACCAGCAGCGTCGCCTACGACAAGCTGACGGTCACCGCCGGTTCGAAGACCCTGGCGACGTACTCGAACCTCAATGCCGCCTCCGGGTACACGCAGAAGTCCTTCGACCTGTCGTCGCTGGCAGGGTCGACCGTCACCCTGAAGTTCAGCGGTGTCGAGGACTCCTCGCTCCAGACCAGCTTTGTCGTCGACGACACCGCGCTGACGACCGGCTGACCCTGTCCGCACGAAGCCGGGCCTCACCCTCGTCCGCCGCGGGGTGAGGCCCTTCGTCGTCAGTTGAACGGGTCGAGGGTCAGGTCCGCCTGCTGCGGGCTGCCGTCATGGACGAGCGACTCGTGGTTGCCCACGTCGTCGAAGGCGAACGCGTAGGCCTTGCCGTCGGCCATCTGCGCATGGATCGCTCGGGCGTACTGGTTGGTCACCGGGTCCTGGTAGAAGTTCGCCGAGGACGTGTCCGGCTGGTTGGTGTCAACCAGCAGAGTGGAGCGGTTGAAGCCGGCGCACAGGGTGCGTGAAATGGGGCCGCGCACCTGGTCGTTGGGCGCGTCGAGCAGCTTGTGGCAGCCGAACACGCTGTCCGCGTCCGGCTTCTGGAAGGTCGTGACCACCTTGCCGGAGCCGTCGGTGAAGTTCATGACGCCGCCCGAGACCCTGCCGAAGTACTTGGTGCTCGGCTGGTCGCCGAACGGGGTCACGGTCAGGGTCGCCGACGTGTACTTCTGCCAGACGCGGTTGATGTAGTCGTCCATCACGGACGCCGGCAGCGCGCCGGACTCCAGTCCGTGTCCTGGTGCCAGTGCCCGCAGCACCGTTCCGTCGGAGCGGGTCTGGATCAGCCCGGCCCAGCCGCCGGACTTCCCGCGCAGATCGTTCAGGACGCCGTTGTAGCCGCCCGGCTTGAGGTGGCCGGTGGTGGTCGTGCTGCCTCCCGCCCCCTGGACGCCCACCGCGTAGGGCGCGGAGAACATGTCGACCTGGGTGCTGTTGAGCCACAGGCCGGAGTCGTTGAGCGTGTACTCGGACCAGTTGAACAAGATGTCGTGGTTGGGGTCGCTCGGGTTCTGCACGGCCGGCTGCACGAGACCGCCGGTGGTCAGCTTGAACACGAGCTTCTGCCCGTAGGAGAAGTAGATGCGTCCGGAGAACTTGGGGATCCGGATCGTCTTCGACCGGCCCGCGGCCGGTCCCGCGATCGACGCGTCCGGCGCGGGGGTCGGCGGGTTGCCCCCGGCCGGCCATGCGTGGAAGGTGCCGTTCGCGTCCGCCCAGCCCTGCTGTCCCGTCGAGAGCAGGGTGCCGATCGTGTAGACGTAGACCGCGTCGCCGCGGCCGGAGTTGTTGGTCACCTGCAGCGGGATCGTGTCGGGCACCGCCGCCCTGGCGGACGAGGGTGCCTGGATCGCGATCACTGCGGCGACGAGTGCGGCTGCGGCTGTGGGGGCCGTCAGGCGGCGAGTGAGCTTGTGGTGCACGCTCCACCTCCGTGTGTGGGGTCACTCGAGGCGATGGGCCGAATTGGTCCGTACCTGTTCTTGAGAGCGCTCTCAAACTGGCACCGGAGTTGCGTGCATGTCAATAAGGAGGACGTCGGGGAAAGAAAAGGCGCCCGCGGGGCGAACCCGCGGGCGCCTGCGGCGACTTGTCAGAAGGTCCGCTGGAGAAGATCGAGGAGCGCCTCCCAGTGGCGCGCGTCGGCCTCCTTGCCGTAGGAGGCCGTGTCGGCCTGCGTGTACCCGTGGTGCGCCCCTGGGTAGACCTCGCAGCGGTGCCGGACACCTGCCGCGGTGAGCGCGTCCTCCAGGCGCTGGATCTGCTCCGGGGGCAGCGACGGATCGTTGTCGGCGTGCCCGAAGTACACCTCGGCGGTGATGTGTTCGGCCACCAGGTGCGGACTGTCCGGGTCCTCCGTCGCCAGCCGGGCGCCGTGGAAGCCGGCCGCGGCGGCGACCCGGTCCGGGTAGGTGCCGGCGGTCAGCAGGGACAACCGCGCGCCCATGCAGTAGCCGGTCAGCGCGACCGGGCCGTCCGCGACGAGGGGGGAGTCGGCCAGCCACTGCAGATACGCGGCCGCGTCCCGCATCGCCGACTCGGGCGTGACGGACTGGAGCAGCGGGCCGACCTTGCCCCAGATCTCCGGACGCGCCTCCGGGTCGATGAACTCGGGCAACTCGACGACCGGCGTGCGCCCATGACGGTAGAACACGTTGGGCACCAGCACCGTGTAACCGGCCTCGGCGATCCGGTCGGCCATCGACTTCAGGTGGGGGCGGATCCCGAAGGCGTCCATGTAGAGCAGGACGCCGGGCCGGGCGCCGCCGTCGGCGGCGTGCGCCACATAGGCATCGGCGACGCCGTCCGCGGTCGGGATGTCAACGGTGGTTCCTTTTACGGAGGTCATGGGGGGCTGCCTCTCTGCGCGCTCGGCGCCGACCGAATCATCCGGCCCGACGGGGCCGGCCGCGGCCATCGTTGCACGGGCCACCCAACCCGTCGAAAGGGCCCCCGGCCTCGGCGGATGCTGGAGTTCACTCGAACCGCGAGGTGTCCCCGGCCCCCCGCCGTACGATCTCCGCCTCGCCGCCCGAGAAGTCGATGACCGTCGTCGGCTCGGTGCCGCAGTCCCCGGAGTCGACCACCGCGTCCAGCACATGGTCGAGACGGTCCTTGATCTCCCAGCCCTGGGTCATCGGCTCCTCCTCGTCGGGCAGGAGCAGCGTGCTGGACAGCAGCGGCTCGCCGAGCTCGGTGAGCAGGGCCTGGGTGACGACGTGGTCGGGGATACGCACACCGACCGTCTTCTTCTTCGGGTGCTGCAACATGCGCGGCACTTCCCTCGTCGCCGGCAGGATGAAGGTGTAACTGCCGGGCGTCGACGCCTTGATGGCGCGGAATACGTCGTTGTCGACCCGTACGAACTGGCCGAGCTGCGAGAAGTCCTGGCACACAAGGGTGAAGTGGTGCCGGTCGTCCAGCTTGCGGATCGTACGGATCCGCTCGATGCCGTCACGGCTGCCCAGCCGGCAGCCCAGTGCGTAGCAGGAGTCCGTGGGATACGCGATGAGCGCGTCCGCCCGGATGCTGTCCGCGATCTGGGCGATGGTGCGCGGCTGGGGGTTTTCGGGGTGCACGTCGAAGTACTTCGCCATTCGCCGAGCTTATGCCGAGCCGACCTTGGCGACGAACGCGGCGACATTCGCCACCGTGCGCCGGATCTTCTCCTCCAGGGTGATCGTCTCGTGCAGCCGCGCCCCGATGCCCGCGTCCCGCTTGCCCCGCACATACAGCGAGCAGGCGAGGTCGCTGCAGATGTAGGCGCCCACCGAGTTGCCCTGCTGCCCGGCCCTGCCCGCCTTGGGCGCGACCATCAGGGAGACCCCGCCCGTGTGAGTGGTCAGGCACATCGAACACATACTGCGCCGCGTCTGCCCCACGGCGGGGGCGGAGCTGCGCAGTGCGACGGCTCGGGGGCGGCCGTCGCTCCACTCGGTGACGAGGTAGGCGCGGTCGGGGGCCTGGGGGTCGCGCCAGCCGAGGTAGTCCAGGTCGTCCCAGGGGCGCTCGGCCAGGTCGCGCGGCACGGACAGACGCTTGGCCTCGCCCTTGGTGCAGTTCACGAACGCGGCGCGGATCTCTTGCTCGGTCAGCGGTTCCATAAGGTCACGCTAATTTGCCTAAAGGCTTTAGGCAAATGCATAATCGATTCTGGTGAGAGAGGAGGGCGGCCATGGCGCGCGTCGGGCTGACGACGGAACGGGTGGTCCGGGCAGGAGCGGAGCTGGCGGACGAGGTCGGCTTCGACCAGGTGACCGTGTCCGAGCTGGCCCGCCGCTTCGACGTCAAGGTGGCGAGCCTGTACTCGCATGTGAACAGCTCACAGGACCTCAGGACGCGGATCGCCCTGTTCGCCCTGGAGGAGCTCGCAGACCGGGCCGCCGACGCTCTCGCCGGCCGCGCCGGCAAGGACGCCCTGATCGCCTTCGCCAACGCCTACCGCGACTACGGCCGGGAACACCCCGGCCGCGCGGCGGCGGCCCGGCTGCGGCTGGACCCCGAGACCGCGGCCGCCAGTGCGGGTGTGCGCCACGCCCGGATGACGCGCGCGATCCTGCGCGGCTACCACCTGACGGAACCCGACCAGACGCATGCCGTCCGGCTGCTTGGCAGCGTCTTCCACGGCTACTCGAGTCTGGAGACGGCCGGTGGCTTCAGCCACAGCGCCCCCGACTCCGAGGAGAGCTGGACGCGGATCCTGGACGCCCTCGACGCGCTGCTGCGCAACTGGCCCACCACCCCGACCCTTTGATGGACAGGCTGAGGACATGCTGACCGAGCACGACTGGATCACCACGCCCGTCACGGCCGAACTGCTGCGCGGCGCCCTCGACGTGGAGCGCACCGAGCACGGCGTGCTGCCGCACCGGCTGCCCGCCCGGGCCCGCGCCCAGTGCACCGATCCGCAGCTGGCCGGCGCCGAGTCCCAGCCCTCGGGCGTACGGCTGGCGTTTCGCACGCGCGCGACGGCCGTCGAACTCGACGCCCTGCCGACCAAACGCACCTATGTCGGTGCCCCGCCTCGTCCCCACGGCTTCTACGACCTCCTCGTCGACGGCCGCCCGGCCGGCCGGGGCAGCGTCGAGGGCGGCAACACCGTGACCATCGACATGGTCGCCGGCACGGCCGAACTGCGGCACGGCTCGGTGGGCACCCTCCGCTTCCCCGACCTGCCCGCCGAGGAGAAGGAGGTCGAGATCTGGCTCCCGCACAACGAGACCACCGAACTGGTCGCCCTGCGCACCGACGCCCCCATCGAGCCCAGTCCGCCCAGCGGCCGCAAGGTGTGGCTGCACCACGGCAGTTCCATCAGCCAAGGCTCCGACGCGGCGACCCCCACCACCACATGGCCCGCATTCGCCGCGTCCCTGGGCGGCGTCGACCTGATCAACCTCGGCCTGGGCGGCAACGCCCTGCTCGACCCGTTCACCGCCCGCACCCTGCGCGACACCCCGGCCGACCTGATCAGCGTGAAGATCGGCATCAACCTGGTCAACACCGACCTGATGCGGCTGCGCGCCTTCACCCCCGCCGTCCACGGCTTCCTCGACACCATCCGCGAAGGACACCCCACGACACCGCTGCTGGTCGTCTCGCCCCTCCTGTGCCCGATACACGAGGACACCCCCGGCCCCAGCGTCCTGGACTTCACTTCCCTGAGCGAGGGCCACCTCCGCTTCCAGGCCATGGGCGATCCCGGGGAACGCGCGAGCGGGAAACTGGCCCTCGGGGTCATCCGGGACGAGCTGGCCCGCATCGTGGCACAGCGGGCGGACGACGACCCGAACCTGAGCTACCTCGACGGCCGCGAGCTCTACGGCGAGTCCGACCATGCCGAACTTCCCCTGCCCGACCAGCTCCACCCGGACGCCGAAACGCACCTGCGCATCGGCGAACGCTTCGCCTCACTGACCTTCGCTCCGGGCGGCGCCTTCGCCGACCACACCGTCTGAACGGCCCGCTCCTCGTCGTCCGCACCCGTGGTCACGCAGCCGCCGGGCGCCCGTGAGGTAGCGTCCCCGACCGAAAAGCCGAGGTCGGTGCGATGGACGAGGAGACGGCCGAGATGGCCGGCCGACTGGGCGAGCGACCTGCTCGCACGCCTGGACACCGACGCCCGCGACCGGCGTCGCACGCTGCGCACCCTGATCGCCGCCGACAGCGACCTCCACGAGGTGGTCCTCGCCCCTCCGGCCCTCGATGACCTCGACCATCCCGACCAGCGCGGGGTGAACCGGGATCATCCGGACTCGCCTGTGCACGGGTGAGCCGTGCGGACCCCGCAGCGGGCACCGACGCGGTTCACAACCCATCCACCCGGGACGTAAGTTCGACGGGCCGCGGGGGCGCGACCGGAACGGGGGACCGGTCGGGCCCCTTTGCGTTTCTACGCGTCCAGCCGCACCGGCACCTCCTGCCAGCCGAACGCGATGAACGACGGCACCTGCCGCAACGCGTCCTCCCCGACGGCCAGTCGCACCCCGGGGAAGCGTTCGAACAGCGCCGGCAGCGCGGTCAGCGCCTCCACCCGGGCGAGGGGAGCACCGATGCACCGGTGCACACCGATGCCGAACGCCAGATGGTCGTCGGCTCCGCGCGCCGCGTCGAAGGCGTCCGCGTCCGGGCCGTAGTGCGCGGGATCCAGCCCCGCGGCGGCATACGTCGTGATGATGGCGTCGCCCGCCGGGATCGTGACGTCGCCCACCGCGATGTCGGTGACAGCGAACCTGAGCGGCAGCGAGGCGATCGACGGGTGCACCCGCAGTGTCTCGTCGACGACCGCCTCCCAGCCGATCTTCCCGGCCCGTACGGCGGCCAGCTGCTCGGGGTGGCGGAGCAGGGCGACGACCGCGTTGCCGATGAGGTTGACGGTGGTCTCGAACCCGGCGCCGATCACCAGCAGCAGTGTGTACAGCAGCTCCTCGTCGCTGAGCCGGTCGCCCTCCTCGTCCCGCACCCGGATCAGCTCGGTGGTCAGATCGTCCGCGGGGTGCTCGCGGCGGTGGCCGATCAGGGCCGGCAGCACCGTCCCGATCTGCTGCTGCACGAACGCGGCGTGCTCCGGGCTCGGGTCGGAGGTGTCCATGATGGCCGCGATCAGCCGGCGTGTGTCGTCCACCAACTCGTCCGGCACGCCGAAGAGTTCGCAGATGATCCGCATGGGCAGGGGCTGGGCGAGCGCCGTCTTGACGTCGACCACCCGCCCGCCGGCCCCGGCCGCCGCCAGCGCGTCCAGCAGCTCCGCGGTGACCGCCTCCACCCGCGCCCGCATCGTCTCGGTACGCCGGTGCGTGAAGCTCGGCGCCACCAGCTTGCGCAGCCGCGCGTGATCCGCGCCGTAGGTGGAGAGCATGTTGACCACGCCCACCCAGCCCAGTATCCAGCCCCAGGAGGGGTGTTCACCGATCTCGGGCCACAGCTTCCAGTGCAGCCGGGGATCCCGGCTGACCCGCGGGTCGAGGATCAGGTCCTTGAGGGTGTCGTAGCCGGTCGGCGCCCAGGCGGGGATGCCGCCCGGCAGCTCGACGGGAACGACCGGGCCGAGGGCCCGCAGCCGGGCACTCTCACCGGGGATGTCGGCGCCGAACGGGTCGATGACAAAGCGGTCGGTGCGGTCGGTGACGGTCACCCGGAGCACGGTACACAGCGTCGCCGCTCACTCTCGTACGAGTGAGCGATTCTCCGCCATCCGGGCGCCGCTCAGGACCGTGCTCATGATTCGATCGCTCCATCAACGGATTCGGCGGCCAGATCTTGTTTGATCAAGGATTTCCGTCGTAACCTCCGCGTGTTCTGTCGTATCCAGAGTTCGGGGATCCCATGGACCGCGCCCGCTTGCAGGACCTGCTCGCTCGTGAGAAGGAGCAGGCCGCACACCGCTGCCCGCGCTCGAAGGACGCCTATGCGCGGGCCGACCATCTCTTCGGGCGCGTGCCGATGACGTGGATGAACAAGACGGCGGGCGCCTTTCCCCGCTATCTGGCAACCGCCCGCGGCGCCCGCGTCACCGACATCGACGGGCACGAGTACGTCGACTTCTGTCTCGGTGACACCGGAGCGATGGCCGGTCACTCCCCGGCGGTCGTGGCCGACGCGGTCCAGCGCCGGTTCGCCGATCTGGGCGGTGCCACCGCGATGCTGCCCACCGAGGACGCGGAATGGGTCGGTGCCGAGCTGACCCGCCGCTTCGGCCTCGCCCGCTGGAGCTTCTCGCTGACGGCGACCGACGCCAACCGATGGGCGATCCGGCTCGCCCGGGCCGTCACCGGCCGCCCCAAGATCCTGGTGAACAGCTACAGCTACCACGGCAGCGTCGACGAGTCGCTCATCGTCGTCGGCCCCGACGGCAGGGGCGCGGCCCGCCCCGGAAACGTCGGCGCTCCCTGCGACGTCACGCTGACCAGCCGCGTCGCGGAATTCAACGACCTGGAACAACTGGAACGCGAACTCGCCCACGGCGATGTGGCCGCCGTCCTGATGGAACCCGCCCTCACCAACATCGGCATCGTGCTGCCCGAACCCGGCTACCTCGAGGGCGTCCGGGCGCTGACCCGTCGCCACGGCACCCTGCTCATCAACGACGAGACCCACACGTTCTCCGCCGGCCCGGGCGGCTGCACCGCCGCCTGGGACCTGGAGCCCGACCTGCTCACCATCGGCAAGGCCATCGGCGGTGGCATCCCGGCCGGCGCATACGGCCTGTCCGCCGAGCTCGCGGACCGTCTCCTCGGCCGCGCCGACCTCGACCTGGTGGACATGGGCGGCGTCGGCGGCACCCTGGCCGGCAACGCCCTTTCGGTCGCCGCCATGCGCGCCACGCTGGAACACGTCCTGACCGAGGACGCGTTCGCCCGCATGACCAAACTGTCCGAACGCTTCGAAGCGGGTGTACGCGCCGGCATCGACACCCACGCGCTGCCCTGGTCGGTCAGCCGGCTCGGCGCCCGCACCGAATACCGCTTCGCCTCGCCCGCGCCCCGCACCGGCACGGAGTCCGCGGCCGCCGGTGACCCCGAACTGGAGGACTTCCTCCACCTCTATCTGGCCAACCGGGGCATCCTGCTGACCCCCTTCCACAACATGGCACTCATGTGCCCGGACACCACCGACCAGGACGTCGACCTGCACACCGAGGTCTTCGCCGCAGCCCTGGCCGACCTGGCCGGCTGAGCGGCCCGACGGGACCGGGCGAGCCGGCCGTAAAAGGAGAGCGACGCACGTGGACGACATCGACCGGGCCATCCTGCGCGAACTGCAGACCGACGGGCGCATCGCCTACGCCGATCTCGGCCCCAGGGTCGGCCTCTCGGCCTCCGCGGCCCGCCAGCGCCTGCAGCGGCTGCTGGACACCAAGGCGGTGCAGGTCGTCGGTGTCACCGACCCGATGTCCATGGGGGGACAGGCCATGGCCCTGCTCGGCATCGGCGTGGACGGCGACCCGCGCGCGGTCGCCGACGAACTGGCCGCTCGCTCCGAGGTCGTCTACGCGGTGCTGACCTCCGGCGGCTTCGACCTGTTCGCCGAGGTGGTCGCCTCGGGCCCGCGCGAACTGCTGGACTTCGTCAACGACGTCGTACGGCCGATCGAAGGGGTCCGGCAGATCCAGTCCTTTCCGTACTTCGGCATCCACACGCACCGTTTCCTCTGGGACGTCGGCTGATTGCCTGGTGCGGGACGGGTACTCGGACAGCCCCGGAAGGACAACCGCTGGAGGAGGCCCGCATGACCAGCAGCACGGAGACCGGCGGCGTGACCGGTACGTCGGACAAGGACTACAACCTCATCTGGTACGTGGAGGCGTGCCTGAGCAACGCCCTGCGTCTGGAGACCTACATCCAGGACGCGGAGCGCGAGAAGGACACCGAGGTGGCCGACCTTTTCCGCAAGGCCCAGGCGGACAGCCGCAAGGGCGCGGAAATCGGCAAGGGACTGCTGCGCGGACGCCTGAACGGCGGCTGACACACCGGCCTCGCGCCCTCAGGCCCGGCCGCCCGTGCACGCAACGGGAGGCCGGGTCTTCCGTATGCCCAACTCCCGTTTGATACCCAGCGTTTACAGAGTTCGGGTCGACGGGCCGAACAAAGTTGCTAGAGTGCTACTCGCCGGTAGCAAGCTGTACGGGGCGCGGGGAGCCGGCGTGTCGCCACTTCCCGGACGGCTGGTCGAGTCGCACAGTCCGGCAAGGGGGCCGGGCCGCTCGCGGCTGCCGCGCACACATGTCGCGCGGCGCTCGAACTCCAGTTCCCTCCCCACCGATTCAGACAGGTGAGACTCTTCCCATGGCTCGTTCCCTGGTCGACTTACTGACCGAGCATGCCACGCAACAGCCCGACCGGACCGCATACCGCTACCTCGTCTCCGGCGACTGCGACGGAGAGATCCAGGAGATCACCTACGCGCGGCTCGCCCGCCGTTCCCGGGCCGTCGCGGCCTGGCTGCAGGAGCGCGGGCTGACCGGTGCCCGCGCCATGCTGCTGCACCCGCCCGGCCTGGAGTTCATCAGCGACTACCTGGGCTGCCTCGCGGCCGGTGTCGTCGCCGTGCCCGGCGTGCCCCCGCAGGGCCGTGCGCACAACCACCGCGCCCTGATCCGTATGCGCCGTCTGCTGGCCGACGCGGACGCCAAGGTGATCCTCGGCGGCCGGGACGTGGTCACTGCCCTGGCCGGCATGGCGGAGCACCTGCCCGAACTGGCCGACATCACCTGCCTCGCCACCGAGGACATCCCCGACGAGGCCGCCGACGCCTGGCGGGCCCCCGACCTCACCCCCGACTCGGTCGCCTTCCTCCAGTACACCTCCGGCTCCACCTCCGCCCCCAAGGGCGTGGCCGTCACCCACGGCAACCTGCTCGACAACGAGCGGATCATCACCGAACTCATGGGGCACACCCCGGAGGTCATCGAGGAGTACGGCCGCGAACTGATCGTCAGCTGGCTGCCCGTCTACCACGACATGGGACTCATCGGACCGGTCCTGAACACCGTCTACCTCGGCCTCACCACCACCCTCTTCTCCCCGCTGCACTTCCTGCAGCAACCCGACCGCTGGCTGAGGGCCGTCAGCCGCTACCGCCCGCACACCAGCGGCGGCCCCAACTTCGCCTACGAACTCAGCCTGAAGCACGCCACCGACGAACTCGTCGACGACCTCGACCTGAGCTCGTGGAAGGTCGCCTTCAACGGCGCCGAACCGATACGCGCCGCCACCCTGCGCCGCTTCACCGAGACCTTCGCGCCCGCGGGCTTCGGCCGTGCGGCCTTCTACCCCTGCTACGGCCTCGCCGAGGCGACCGTGATGGTCACCGGCGCCTCCGTCGGCGCCCCGCCCACTCTCCTCGCCGCCGAGGACCTCGGGCCGCACACCGGCGAGGCGGACGCGGCCGCGGTCGGCTGTGGCCGTCCCGGCCCCGGCCTCACGGTGACCATCGCGGACCCGGAACAGGGAACGGAACTTCCCGAGGGCCAGGTCGGCGAGATCTGGGTGAGCGGAGCCAGCGTCGCCAAGGGCTACTGGCGCAACGCCCTGGCCACCCGCGAGACCTTCCGCGCCACCCTGGCCGGCCGCGAGGGCCGCTTCCTGCGCACCGGCGACCTCGGATTCCTGCGCGACGGAGAGCTCTTCGTCACCGGCCGCCTCAAGGATCTGATCGTCATCGACGGACGCAACCACTATCCGCAGGATCTGGAGCTGTCCGCCGAGATGTGCCACCCGGCCCTGCGCCCCGGCTGCACCGCGGCCTTCTCCGTCCCCGCCGACGCGGGAGTCGAGGGGGAGCAGATCGTCCTCGTCGCCGAGGTGGCACCTGACGCCGCCGGCGACTCGGAGAAGATCACCGACCTCATCCGCAGCGCGCTCGGCGAGGCCCATGGCCTGTCCGTACGCGAGGTCGTCCTGGTGCACCCCGGCACGATCCCCAAGACCTCCAGCGGGAAGATCCAGCGCCACGCGACCCGGGAAGCCCACCTGGCCGGCTCCCTCGCTTCGGTCACCGCACCTGCCGCGCGCTGACCCCGACCGCCTGCCCGCGCCGCCCCGCGACGCAACTCCCGTACACGACGTGCCCGTTCGGCCGCCCATGGCTCCGCCGCGCCCCCGCGCGCTGCCGTGTCGCTCGTACGGAAAAACACCACCGAGCCGAGTTCACGAGGACACCTGCCCCGATGCCTGCGAACGAGTCCGCGATGCAGCCCGCCGAGCCGTCCCTCACCACACCGCAGAGCGTGCGGGCCTGGCTGGTCTCCTCGGTCGCCGAGGCGGCCGGGCTCGACCCGCTGACCGTCGACCCGCACCGGCCGATCGCGGAATTCGGCCTGGGATCACGCCAGTTGGTGACGCTGGCGGCACAGCTGTCCGAGCTGACCGGCCGGACGCTGAGCCCGTCGCTGGTCTTCGACCACCCGACCGTGGCGGCGCTGGCCGAGGCGGTGCTCGGTGACGCGCCCGACGCGACGGCGACCACCGGCCCGGCGCGGTCAGACCTGTCTGCGCGGCGGGACGACGACATCGCGATCATCTCCATGGCGTGCCGCTTCCCCGGCGGCGCGGACGACCCCGAGGCGCTGTGGCGGCTGCTGGCCGCGGGTGCCGACGTGGTCACCGAAGTACCGGCCGGCCGTTGGAACACCCAGGGGCTGTACGACCCCGACCCGGAGGCCACCGGCACGGCGTATTCACTGCGCGGCGGCTATCTGACCGGCATCGACCGTTTCGACGCGGCCTTCTTCGGGATCTCCCCGCGCGAGGCCGCGGCCATGGACCCGCAGCAGCGGCTGCTGCTGCAGACCGCATGGGAGACCATCGAACGCGCCGGGACCGTCCCGGGCACGCTGAACGGCAGCTCGACCGGCGTCTATGTCGGCCTGTACGACAGCGGCTACCTCGCCTCCGCCTCACTGGGGCAGCTCGACGGTCATGTCGGCACGGGCTCGGCCTCCAGCGTGGCCTCCGGACGCATCGCCTACTCCCTCGGCCTGCAGGGGCCCGCGGTCACCGTCGACACCGCCTGCTCGTCCTCACTCGTCGCCCTGCATCTGGCGGCGCGGGCGCTTGCCGAAGGCGAGTGCGACCTGGCGCTGGCCGGTGGTGCCTCGCTGCTGGTGACGCCGCGCGCGCATGTCGAGTTCAGCAGGCTGCGCGGACTGTCGCCGTCCGGGCGGTGCAGTCCGTTCTCCGCGGATGCCGACGGGGTGGTGTGGGCCGAGGGCTGCGGCCTGGTGCTGCTCAAGCGGCTCGCGGACGCCCGCCGGGACGGCGACCGCATCCTCGCCGTGATCAAGGGTTCCGCGATCAACCAGGACGGGCGCAGCCAGGGGCTGAGCGCCCCGAACGGCCCGGCGCAGGAGCGCGTGCTGCGCGCGGCTCTGGACGCGGCCGGAGTGCGGCCCGGCGACCTGGACCACGTCGAGACCCACGGCACCGGCACACCCCTGGGTGACCCCATCGAAGCACGGGCGCTGGCCGCAGTCTTCGGCCCCGGCCGCCCCGCGGACCGGCCCCTCCACATCGGCTCGCTCAAGTCCAACATCGGGCACACGCAGGCCGCGGCGGGCATCGGCGGCATCATCAAGACCGTGCTGGCGCTCCAGCACGGTGTGCTGCCCGCGACACTGCACGCCGCCACCCCGACCGGGCACGTCGACTGGACGGACAGCGGCCTGAGCCTCGTCACCGGCCCCCGGGCGTGGCCTCGCGACGGCAGTCGGGTGCGGCGGGCCGGCGTGAGCGCGTTCGGGATCAGCGGGACCAACGCGCACGTGGTCCTGGAGGAGGCACCGCAGGACTCGGCCCGGGCCGGCGCCGACGAGCCGACGGGGCAGACCCTCTTCCCGCTCTCCGCCCGCGGCCCCGAGGCCCTGCGCGGACAGGCGGAACGCCTCCGGCAGGCGCTCGCCCGGCGACCGCGGCTGCCGCTGTCCGCCGTCGCATCGACCCTCACCCACCACCGCACCCACTTCGAGCACCGGGCAGTCCTCCGCACGAGCAGCCGCGACGAACTGCTCGACGCCCTGCGCGGACTTGCGGCTGGACAACCGGACCCGGGCCTGACCATCGGCCCCCAGCAGGCGCTGCCGACCGGGAAGCTGGCCTTCGTCTTTCCCGGCCAGGGTGCCCAGTGGGCGGGCATGGCCCGCGATCTGCTCGACAGCGACCCGGTGTTCGCCGACGAGCTCGACCGCTGCGACGCGGCCCTGCGCCCGTTCACCACCTGGTCGGTCACGTCGGTCCTGCGGGGCGACCCGGCCGCGCCCTCGCCGGCGCGCGTGGATGTCGTCCAGCCGGTCCTGTTCGCCGTGATGGTCTCCCTGGCCGCCGTGTGGCGGGCGCGCGGCATACGACCGGACGCGGTCATCGGGCACAGCCAGGGCGAGGTCGCCGCGGCCTGCGTCGCCGGGGCGCTCAGCCTCAACGACGCCGCCGCCGTGGTCGCGCTGCGCAGCCAGGCCCTGACGGAGCTGTCCGGCACCGGAGCGATGGCGGTCGTCGCCCTCCCGCACACCGAGGTCGAGCCCCTCCTCGCCGCACTGGACGGCCGGGTGTCGGTCGCCGCCGTGAACAGCGGCCGCTCCACGGTGATCGCCGGCGACGTCGAACCACTCGAGACCCTCCTCGCCGACCTCGACCGGCGGCAGGTGTTCACCCGCCGTCTCGACGTCGACTACGCCTCCCACACCGCCCACGTCGACCCGGTCCGCGCCACGATCCTCGACGAACTCGACGGCGTCGCCACCACCCCGACATCCGTGGCCTGGTACTCGACCGTTACCGGCGAACCGGTCACCGACGAGCTGGAGGCCGGCTACTGGTACTCCAACCTGCGCGAGCCGGTCCGCTTCGGACCGACCGTGCGGCGGATGGCGGCCGACGGCTACCGCTGCTTCGTCGAACTGAGCCCCCATCCCTCCCTGCTCACCGCCGTCACCACCGTCGGCGAGGAACACGGCCACGACCTGGCCGCCGTCGGATCACTGCGCCGCGACGAACCCGGACCCGCCTGCCTGGACCGCGCGACCGCCGAACTCCATGTCCAGGGCCGCCCGACCGACTGGCGGCGCCTCGTTCCCGACACCGGCGCCGCCGACCTGCCGACGTACGCCTGGGACGCGCAGCGCCACTGGACCGACCCCGACACCACCGCAACGGGACCCGCCCTCTTCGACCGCGCCGCCCACCCGGTCCTCGGCATTCAGCTGCAGTCGGCCGACGCGACCCGCTGGACCTTCCGCAACGAGTGGTCCCCCAACACCGCCGCCTGGCTGCCGGACCACACCGTGTTCGGGCAGACGGTGGTGTCGGGCACCACCCTCATCGAGCTGTGCCGTGCAGCGCTCGCCGTGGCCCGCCCTGATGCTCCCGACGACCTGGCCGATCTGCTGCTGCTCGCGCCCCTGACCCTGCCCGATGCCGGCACGGTCGAGGTGTCGGTCGAGGTGGACACCTCCGCCGCCGTGCCGGAGATCACCGTGCACAGCCGCCCGCGCGGCCAGGAGACGGCGGGCTGGACGCTGCACGCGACCGCGTCGGCGGCCGGACCCGGCCCTGACGCGGTCGCCTCGCCGCCCGTGTGGCCGCGGACGGCCGAGGAGCTCTGGCGCGAGGACACCTATGAGCGGCTCGCCGCGCTCGGGCTCGACTACGGCCCGGCCTTCCGGGGCGTACGGTCGGTGGTCGCGACCGGCGAGGACGAGGTGCTGGCACGGCTCGCGCTGCCGCCCGTGACCGGGGATGCGGCCGAGGCGTATCCGGTCCACCCGGCGCTCCTGGATGCCGCATTGCAGGCGGCCGCCGCATTCGACGCGTCCGCGGGGCGGGCGCTGCTGCCCGTGGCGGTGGGCCGCTGTGTCATTCCGCCGGGCGGGACCGGCGAACTGACCGCGGTGGTGCGGCGTACCGGTGGCTCCGGGACGGACCTCGTCCTGGACGTGACGCTGTGGGACCCGGACGGCATCCCGGCGGGGCGCCTGGAAGGCGTACGGCTGCGGTCCGCCGACCCGTCGGACCTGCGTGCGGGCTCGGAGCACGCCCGGCACCTGTACGAAGTGGCGTGGACGGCACTGCCCGAAGCGCCGGTCGCGGGCGGGCGTGCGGCCTGGACGGTGATCGGTGACCGCTCGGACCCTGACGTCAAGGCGATCGTACGGGGCCTCACGGCGGCGGGAGCCGAGCTGCGCGAGTCGGGTGCCGACACCGTCGTACGACTGTGGCCGCGCCCGGCGGCGGACGCCGAACCGGCGGCTGTGGCAGGGGAGTTGGCGGCCCAAGCCCTCACGGAGGTGCAGGAACTCATCGCCCTCCCGCCCGAGGGGACGCCCGCGCGGACCCTCTGGGTGACCCGCGGTGCGGTCGCGACCGGCGACTCCGACACCGTGCCGGGCCTGGCACAGTCGGTGCTGTGGGGCCTGGCCCGCAGTACCCGCAGCGAGCACCCGGACCTCGGACTGACCCTGCTCGACGTCGACGGCGACATCGACAGTGGTCATGCCGCGACCGCGATGGTTGCTGCCCTCACGTACGCCGATGAGCCCGAACTCGCCTTGAGGAACAGCGGGTTGCTGGCACCGCGACTGGTGCGCGCCCGCCCGGCCGACGTGCTGCGGATCCCGGCCGGGGACTGCTACCGGCTGACCGGCTTCCCGGACGACGTCAACCTGCGCCCGGCGGCGCGTCAGGCGCTCGGGCCCGCCCAGGTGCGGATCGAGGTGCACGCCGTCGGCCTGCATCCCACGCATGTCTCCTGCGCCGGTGTGCTCGCCGAGGTCGGCCCCGAGGCCGGGGGCCTGGCCCGCGGTATGCGGGTCGTCGTCCTCACCGAGGCCACACCCGGGTCCGAGCTGGTCGCGGACGCGCGGCTGGTCGCCGTGGTTCCGGAGGATCTGCCGTTCACGGCCGCGGCCGCCGTGCCCCTCGCGGCCGGGGGCGAACGGTTGACCGAGGCCCTGCGCGCCGCCGTCCGTGCACCCGTACGTCCGCGGGTCTTCCCGGTCACCGCCGCGCGGGAGGCACTACGCCGCCGGGAGGCGACCGGCCGTCCCGTCGTCCTCGACCTCGTCGGCCGCCCCGCTCTCGTACCCACCGACGGCACGGTGCTGATCACCGGCGGCCTGGGCGCGGTCGGCCGCCAGATGGCCCGCCTGCTGGCCGAACAGGGCGTTCCCCGACTGCTTCTGACCTCCCGTCAGGGTCCCGTCGACCCTCGGGCCGCCGAGGTCGTCGAGGAGCTGTCCGCCCTCGGTGCCGACGTCGAGGTGGCAGCCTGCGACGTGGCGGACGCGACCGCCCTGGCCGGTGTGCTCGCCGGCATCGGCGAGGCGCTGCCGCTGCGCGGTGTGGTGCACTGCGCCGGAGTCCTCGCCGACGGCGTGATCGCCGAGCTGGCTCCCGAGCGACTCGCCCAGGTGCTGCGCCCCAAGGTCGACGGCGCCGCCCATCTGCACCGGCTGACCGCCGACCTGCCGCTGGAGCTGTTCCTGCTCATCTCGTCGGCCGCCGGGGTCGTCGGCAACGCCGGGCAGGCCAACTACGCGGCCGCCAACGTCTTCCTCGACCAACTGGCCCACCACCGCCGGGCGCTGGGCCTGCCCGCTGCCTCGATCTCCTTCGGCGCGTGGGCCGGCGAGGGCCTCGCCGCCGAACACGCCGACCTGGAGCGGATGGCCCGCCTGGGCCATCGCGCCCTCACCCCCGAGCAGGGCCGCGCCCTCGTGGAGCTCTCCCTGCGCCGCGGCACACCGCACCTGCTCGCCTGGCATCTGGACCTGCCCCGCCTGCGCGACAACGCGGCGGCCACGGGCGCGCTGTGGACGTCCCTGCTGTCCTCGCCCCGCCCCGACCGGCAGGCCGGCCGGGGACTGGCGGACCGTCTGGCCCGGCTGACCGACTCCGAACGCGCCGCCCGGGTCCTGGAGTTGGTGTGCGAGGAGGCCGCCCACGCTTTGGGCCTGGCTTCGCCCCGCTCCGTGCGCGCCGACCAGCCGCTGCGCGACCTGGGCATGGACTCCGTGACGGCCGTCGACCTGCGCAACCGCCTCGGCACCCGCATCGGCGTCCGGCTGCCCGCCACCCTGCTCTTCGACCACCCCACTCCCGCCCGCCTCGCCGATCACCTCCTGGCCACCGCGCTCGCACCGGTCGACGGGAAGCTCCGCCCCACCGTGCCGGACGCGCAGCAGGCCCGTACGACGGCGGCCGCGGCCGACGAACCGGTGGCCGTCATCGCGACGGCCTGCCGCCTGCCGGGCGCGGTCGGCTCCCCGCAGGAACTGTGGCGGCTGGTCGCGGAGGGCCGTGACGCGGTGGGTCCGTTCCCCGCCGGGCGCTGGGACGTGGAGTCCCTCTACGACCCCGACCCTGAGGCGCCGGGCAAGTCCTACGCCCGCGAAGGCGGCTTCCTCGACGACATCGACTCCTTCGACGCGGCGTTCTTCGGCATCACACCGAAGGAGGCCGCGGCCATGGACCCGCAGCAGCGGCTGCTGCTGGAGACGGCCTGGGAGTCCGTGGAACGCGCCGGGATCGTGCCCGCCGAGCTGGCGGGCAGCACCACCGGCGTGTACGTCGGCATGTTCGCCGGGGACTATCTGGCCGGGTCGCGCCTCGACGAGCTGGACGGCTACGTCGGCACCGGCTCGGCCCTGAGCGTGGCCTCGGGCCGGCTCGCCTACACGCTCGGGCTGAACGGCCCGGCCCTGGCCGTCGACACGGCCTGCTCGTCCTCCCTGGTGGCGGTGCACCTGGCGGCGCAGGCGCTGCGCTCCGGCGAGTGCGACCTGGCCCTGGCGGGCGGGGTGACGCTCATGGTCACCCCGCAGACCTTCGTGGAGTTCAGCCGCCTGCGCGGCCTGTCCCCGACCGGCCGCTGCCGGTCCTTCTCGGACGCCGCCGACGGCGCGGTCTGGGCCGAGGGCGCGGGCATGGTCGTACTGAAGCGGCTGAGCGACGCCCGCCGCGACGGGGACGAGGTGCTGGCCGTACTGCGCGGGACCGCGGTGAACCAGGACGGCCGCAGCCAGGGGCTGTCCGCACCGAACGGTCCCGCACAGGAACAGGTGATCCGGCGGGCCCTGGAGCTGTCCGGACTGGCCCCGGCCGACATCGACTACGTGGAGGCCCACGGAACCGGCACCACGCTCGGCGACCCCATCGAGGCGAACGCCCTCGCCGAGGTCTTCGGCGCCTCGCGCCCCGCCGGCCGGCCGCTGTTCCTGGGCTCGCTCAAGTCCAACATCGGCCATGCGCAGGCGGCTTCGGGCGTGGCCGGGCTGATCAAGGTGATCCAGTCGCTGCGGCACGGGATGCTGCCCCGCACCCTGCATGCCGAGACCCCCAGCCGCCATGTGGACTGGGCCGACAGCGGGCTGCACGTGCTGCGGGAGGCGGTGGCCTGGCCGGCCGGCGAGCGGCTGCGGCGTGCCGGAGTGAGCGCCTTCGGCATCAGCGGAACCAACGCGCACGTGATCGTGGAGGAGGCGCCGCCGGCCGACGAGACCGCTGCCAAGGACCAACCCGCGCCGTCCAAGCGGCTGTTCGTGCTGTCGGCGCGCACCGAGGACGCGGTGCGCGGGCAGGCCGCACGGCTCGCCGGGCACCTGACCGGTGACACGGCGCTGCCGGACGTGGCCCACACCCTGGCCAGGCACCGCAGCCACTTCGAGCGGCGCACCGCGCTGGTGGCAGGCGACAGGGAGGAACTGCTGGCAGAGCTGGAGGAGTTGGCCGCTGGACGACGGCCCGTGGCGGCGCCTCGCGAGGAGCCGACCGGCAAGGTGGCCTTCGTCTTCGCCGGGCACGGCGGCCAATGGCCCGGCATGGGCGTGCAGTTGATGGCCGACTCCGATGCCTTCCGGGCGGAGCTGACCCGTGTGGACGAGGCGGTACACCGGCACGCGGGCTGGTCGGTCCTCGACGTCCTGCGCGCACCGGAAGCGCTCGCTCCGCTCGGCCGGACCGAGTATCTGCAGCCGACCCTGTTCGCCGTGAACGCGGCACTGGCCGCCGCCTGGCGCGCACTCGGTGTCGCACCGGACGCCGTGGTCGGGCACAGCCTGGGCGAGATCGCCGCCGCCTACAGCGTGGGCGCCCTCACGCTCGAAGGTGCCGTGGCGGTGGTGTGCGGGCGTGCTCAGGCGGCCGTACCGCTGGTGGGCCAGGGCGGGATGCTCGCCCTGGAGCTCCCGCGCACCCGGGCCGAGGAGCTGCTGGAGCCGTATGCGGGGCGGCTGTTCGTCGCGGCGGTCAACAGCGGGCAGTCCACGGCCGTGTCCGGCGACGCGGACGCGCTGAGCGAGCTGCGCGGGCGGTGCGAGGAGCTGCGGATCCCCGCCCGGCGGCTGTCCACCCCCTTCGCCTCGCACACCCCCCTGATGGCAGCGCTGCGCGACGAACTGCTCGACCGCATCCACACCGTCCGGGGCACCCCGGCCGGGACACCGCTGTACTCGACGGTGACGGCGCAGCCCGTGCCGGGAGACCGGCTGGATGCCGGGTACTGGTACCGCAACCTCAGTGAGCCGGTCCGCTTCGCCGACACCATCCGGCGGATGCTGGACGACGGATACCGGTACTTCGTCGAGCTCAGCCCGCACCCCTCGCTCGCTTCCGCCATCGAGTCGGTCGCCGCCGAGGCCGGAATCGACGCCGTGAGCGTCGGCTCGCTCCGCCGCGAGGAGGGCGCTCTCGACGACCTGCTGCGCAGGCTGGGGGAGCTGTACACGGCCGGGCGCACCCCCGACTGGCAGGCACTCTTCCCGGCCGGCCGCCGCGTCGAGCTGCCCACCTACGCCTTCGCCCGCGAACGCCACTGGCGCACGCCGGCCTCCCCGACGGGCGGCATCTCGCCGTTGCTGGGCACGCACATCGAGGCCAGCGACGAGGCGGACCGCCACATCTTCCAGACCGAGATCGACCTGCGCGACGGCCGCTTCGCCTATCTCACCGACCACCGCGTCACCGGCGAGGTCTGGCTGCCCGCCGCGGCCTTCCTGGACATGGCGCTGGAGGCGGCATCGGCCGTGCAGGGCGGCGGCGAAGTGGCGCTGGCCGACGTCAGCTTCGACCATCCGCTGCGTCTGGACGCGCGGCGGCCGGTGCGGCTGCAACTGGTCCTGCGGCCCGCAGAGGACGGCTCGCGTCACTTCACCATCGCCTCGGCCGCGGCCTCCGCGCGCTGGGAGCGGCATGTCACCGGGCGCGTCACCCCGGTCAGCGGCGACCGAGCCCAGGACGAACGCGAAGCACCGGCCGCCCTGCGCGAGCAGTGCGGCCAGGAGGCCGACCTGTCCGCCGTCTACGCCCAACTCGCTGCGCTCGGCATCGAATACGGCCCGGCCTTCCGCGGTCTGGAGCAGGGCCGTTCCGGCGACTCGGCCGCGTGGGCAAGGCTTGCCCCGCGGCCCGCCGCCGGCCATCTGCTGCACCCGGCCGTCCTCGACGCCGCCTTCCACGCGGCCGCCCTGCCGCACGACACACCCGCGGGCCGGGCCTTCGTGCCCGCCGCGGCCGGACGGCTGCACTTCACCGGACGCGGGTCGGCTCCCGCATGGACGACATGCCGACTGCGCTTCGTGGACGGCGACAGAGCAACCCTCGACGTGCGGCTGTACGACGGGGACGAGCGACTCCTCCTCGCCGTCGAGGAGTTCGAGCTCGCCGCGCTCTCACCCCTGGACGGCGCACTGTTCGAGACCCGCTGGCAGCCCCGCAAACCCACCCGACAGGCGCCGACGCAGGGCAGCTGGCTGATCCTCGCCGACGAGACGGGCGTCGCCGCCGAACTCGCCGAACGGCTCGACGCGGCTTCGGTGCCCCATGTGATCGCCCGAAGGGGCGAGGCATACGACATCGAGGGCCCCGGCCGGTACGTGCTCGACCCGGCCGATCCGCAGCACCTGACCCGCCTGTTCGACGACGCCTTCGCGGACGCGGCACCCGAGCGCATCGTGCAGCTGTCCGCGCTCGACGCCCCCGCGATCGGCGACGCGCGCACCGCGCAGGAGGCGGCGCGGCTGTGCTGCCTGAGCACCCTGCACCTGGTGCGGACGCTCACCGACCGGGCACAGGGCCCGGCGCCCCGCCTGCTCACGGTCGTCAGGGGCAGCCAGGCCGCCGGCGACAGCACCGAGGTGACCCGCCCCGAACAGGCCCTGGCCTGGGGCTTCGGCCTCGCCCTTGCCCAGGAGCACCCGGAGCTGAGGCCCACCCTGATCGACCTGCCGCCCACGGACGGCCTGGACGCCCTGTGGACGCAACTGCGGTACGCCGACGACGAACGCCTCGTCGCGCTGCGCGGCGCGGACCGCCTGGTGCCGCGCCTGGCCCGCACCCGTCCGGACGACGGTGCCCGCGACGGCGCCACCCCGGACGGAGTCCACCTGATCACCGGCGGTCTGGGCGGCCTCGGCCGCGTCGTCGCCGAGCGGCTGGTACGCCGGGGCGCCCGGCAGCTGGCCCTGCTGGGCCGCAGCGCGCCGACCCCGCAGGCATCCGTGTGGATCCAAGACCTGGAAGAGCGCGGCGTCACCGTGCACGTCGTCCGTGCCGACGTGGCCGACCGCGCCGGCCTGACGGCTGCTCTGGATGCCGTACGACGGGAAGCAGGACCGATCACCACGGTCGTCCACACCGCGGGCGTCCTGGACGACGCCACGGTCGCGAACGTGAGCGACGAACGCGTCCTCAACGTCCTGGCGCCGAAGGTGCTGGGCACCGCCCTGCTCACCGAACTCGTCCCCGAGGCCGAGAACCTCGTCCTGTTCGCCTCGGCGGCCGGACTGCTCGGCTCGGCCGGACAGAGCCCCTACTCGGCGGCCAACGCCTTCCTCGACGCCTGGGCCCACCACCTCTCCCTCGCCGGGAGGCGCGCGCTCAGCCTGGACTGGGGAGCGTGGACCGGCGTCGGCATGGTCGCCGCCGACGCCACCCGCGCCGCGGAAACGAGCCGCTCGGGCCTCGTCGCCTTCACTCCCGCCGAGGGCGGCGAACTGTTCGACCGCGTCCTGGCCACCGGCCGCCGCCAACTCGCCCCCCTCGCCCTGGACTGGGAACTGCTCGCCCTCGACCCCGACGCCGCGCGCACCCGCCCCCTCCTCGCCGACCTGGCCACCGTCCCGGCGGGCCCGCAAGGCTCCGACGACCTGGTCAAGCAGGTGTTCGCGGCGACCACGCACGAACAGCGCACGGAACGGCTCGAGACATATGTGCGCGCCAGGGTCGGGCAGGTCTCCGGCGGCGCCGTCGACGCCTTGGCCACCACCGCCCTGAAGGAGCTGGGCCTGGACTCCCTCATGCTGGTGCGGTTGCGCAACGCCTTCGCCCGCGAGCTGGGCGCCGAACTCCCGTCCACCGCACTCTTCTCGGCCACCGACATCCGAGGCCTCGCCCAGGCCCTGGCCACGGCCCTGCCCGAACGCAGCACAGCCGCGCCCCGGATCGAAGCGGCCACCGAAGTGCCGGACAGCGAACAGCGCCCGGCCACCCGCGACGTCGTGCGCCTGCTGCGCAGCGCCCGGCCGGAAATGCCGGCCGCGGCCCATGCCGTCGGCCTCGCCGTACGGCTCACCGCCCCGACCACCCTCGCCGCCCTCACCGGCATCCTCAGCCGCCTGGCCGCCCGGCACGCGGCGCTGCGCACCGCGATCGCCACCGGCAGCGAGGGCGACAGGCAGCTGAGGGTGGAGCGGGAACCCGCACGGCCGCTGCTGCGTTGGACGGCCGTACCCGCAGCCGAGGAACCGGACGCCGCCGACCGGCTGCGCCGGCTGCTGGAGCCGCCGTTCGACCTCGCGCAGCCCCCGCTGTGGCGGTTCGAACTCCTCGACGGCGGTGAGCGCGGCCAGATCCTCCTGTACGGCGCCCACCACGCGGTCAGCGACCTGCAGTCCCTGCTGCTCGTGGCCGCCGAGATCGACACGGAACTCTCCGGCACCGCCCTCACGGACACGGTCACCAACCGCGACCTGGACCTGCTGATCGAGGCACAGCGGCCGGGGGAGGGCCCCGCAACCGGCGCCGCCGAGTGGCGCGAGGCCTTCCACGGCAGCGAGCGCCTCGACCTGACGCTCACTCACCCGCGTCCGGCCGCGCGCTCCTACCGGGCCGGCAGCGTGAGCGTGACGATCCCCGACGGCCTCATGGAACAGGTGTCGGCGGCCGCGAGCGCCCTCGCCGTCACCCCCGCCGCCTTCTGCCTGGGCACCCTGACCGTGCTGCTGGCCAGGCTGCGCGAGCGGCAACGCTTCGTCCTCGCCGTGCCGGTCGACACCCGTATCCACGCCGACGCGTTCGACGCGGTGGGCTTCTTCGGCGTACCGGTGCCCTTCCCCGCCGAGGCGAGGGCACAGGAGCGGATCGAGGACGTGCTGCGCCGCACCGACAGCCGCCTGGAGAAGATCCTCACGAAGGGCGCGATGTTCTCGGACGTCCTGCCGGTGCTGGCCAGGCAGGGCCTGTACCGGCCCAACGCGCCGCTGGTGGAGGTGTACTTCAACTACGTCCGCGCCGCGGGCAGCCTCACCGGCCTGGACGTGCTGCCGGTGGGAACCGGCCACTCCGACCTCGACCTCATGATCACCGTGACGCCGGAGGCCGGCCGCATCCGGCTCGACCACAACCTCGACATCCTCGACACGGCCACGGCCGCCGGGCTGGGGGAGGAGCTGCTGCGGCTGCTCGCGCAGACGGCTGAGGACGCCTCGCGGCCGGTGGGCACGACTCCTGCCGTCGAGCGACCTGCTCCCGTCGAAGAGGCAGCCGTCTCGCGCCCCGCACGCGCCCTCGCCCTCGCCGCCACCTTCGCCCTCGGCAACCTGCCCCTGATGTGCGAGGCGGCCCTCAACGACGGGGCACGGGACGGCACGGCGGCGACCGTCGCGGAAGCCCCGTACCACCACGTGCTGGCCGGCCTGCGGGATCCGTCCGGTGTCTTCGCCGACCCGGCGACGGCAGTGGGCGTGGTGCTGCTGCGGGCGGCGGACCTGGAGCGGTTCGGGCCGGTGGACGACGCGCTGCTCGCCGAGCTGCGCGCCGCCTACCCGGCCGCCCTGCGGGACCTGGCCGAGCGCACCCGAAAGCCGCTGATCGTCGGCTTCCTGCCCGCCGCGCACACCCCCGAGCGCCTCCAGCGCTGGGAGCAGGAACTGGCCGCCGAACTCACCGAGTTGCCCGCAACGGCAGTACTCGGCCCCGACGACTGGAGCGGCCGGCACGCCGTCGAGGAACGCTTCGACGAACGCACCGAGCGCCTGGCCCACCTTCCCTTCACCCCCGAGTTCCAGGCGGCCGTCGCCCTGCGCCTCGCCGAGGTCGTGCAGGCCGTGCGCCGCCCCGCCCCGAAGGTGATCGCGGTGGACGGCGACGAGACCCTGTGGGGCGGGGTGGCAGGGGAGACCGGCCCCGAGGCGGTGGACCTGACCGGCCCCCGGGCCCTGCTGGCCCGCAGGCTTCTCGAATGGCGTGCGGCCGGCGCGCTGCTGGTGCTGGTCAGCAACAACGACGAGGACACCGTGCGGGCCGTCCTGGACCGCCAGGACAGCCTGCTGAAGCCGGAACACTTCAGCGTGCTCTCCGCCGCCTGGGGCCCCAAGCCGGACCGCCTCGCCGAGGCGGCGCGCACGCTCAACCTCGGCCTGGACAGCTTCCTCTTCCTCGACGACAACCCCGCAGAGATCGCCAAGGTCCGCTCGGCCCTGCCCCAGGTGCTCTCGGTCACCTGCCCGCCGACCCCCGAACTCGAAGCGTTCCTGGGCCGGTTGTGGCCGCTGGTGCCGCGCGCGGCGACCTCCGAGGACGCGCTGCGCGCCCGCTTCTACGAACAGGAACGGCGGCGGGACACCGTCCGCGAGCAAGCCGGCTTCGAGGAGTTCCTGGCCGGGCTGCACCTGGAGGTCGACATCCGGCCCCTGACCGCCTCCGACGTGCCGCGGGCCGAGCAACTGGTGCGCCGCACCAACCAGTTCACCCTCCACCCGCGCTCCGACGACGGCCTCGACGTCGCCCGCTGGCGCGAGCACGGCGAGGTGTGGACGGCCGCTGCCCGGGACCGCTTCGGCGACTACGGCCAGATCGCCCTCCTCGCCCTGCGCGCGGACGGCGACCGGCTCGACGTACCGGCCTGGCTGATGAGCTGCCGCGCCCTCGGCCGGGGCGTCGAGGAACGCCTGCTGCAGTGGCTCGCCGACCGCGCCGAGGAACTCGGCTGCACCAAGGTCCGGCTGACCGCGCGGCGCACCGAACGCAACGCGCCGGCCCGCCGGCTGCTGTCCGCCCTGGGCGGGGGAGACCAGGACGACGAGCGCCTGGAGTGCGTGGTCACGCCCGAACACCTGCGGGCGTTCCGCTCCTGGCAGCAGTGACCGGTGACGAAGCAGCAGTGACCGGTGACGAAGCAGAGAACAAGACGAAAGGAACCGCAGACATGGTGAAGGGCACTCATGCGTGAGACGAACCAGGACGCCTCGGCGTACGCAGGCCAGCGGGCGACGGCGGAGTCGATCGAGCGCGGCGCAGGCGGTCTGAGCGTCAGCGACCTGCTGGCGAGGGTCGTGCCGGCTGCCGTGCCCGCGCACTCCGCCACCGCCACGGAGGGGGCGCCCGACACGGATCCGCCTCCGCCTCCGGATGTCGACGTGCTGGCCGCCGTCATCGCCGCGGCGGCCGGCCGCCATCTGCCCGAGGGCCATCTCCCGCCCGACGCCGACTTCTTCGACGCCGGCGGCAGTTCCGTGAACGCGGTGGAACTCGTGGCGGAACTGGAGGAGGAACTGGGCATCGAGGTCGACCTGGACGAGGTGTTCGCCGACGCCCGCCCCAGCAGCCTCGCCCGCCGCTGGGCACGGATCCCCGGCATCAGGGCCGCCGCCCCCGCGGTCACCACCGCAGGAGACCCCAAGTCCCGGGCGACCACCGCCTTGCCCGTCCCGTCGCCCCGCACACCACCGCCCCCGGTCGCACGGCCGGCCGAGCCTGCCCACGCGCCGTACACCACCGCCCGCCGAGAAGACCTCGACCAGATCCTGGCCGACCTGGCCCTGGCCGACCGCCTCCCGTTCGTCTCCGCTCCCGAGCCCCTGCCGCCCCGCCGGCTCCTGCTCACCGGCGCGACCGGCTTCCTCGGCAGTCACATGCTCCTCGACATGCTGCGCCACAGCGACGCCCATGTGTACTGCCTGGTCCGCGCCGCCGACGAGGAAGCGGCCGAGAACCGGCTCGGCGAGGCCCTGCGCAGCTACCGGCTGCCCTGGTCGACGGAGGTCCGCCGCCGCATCACCGTGCTGCCCGGCGACATCCGCCGCCCGCAGCTGGGCCTGAGCGAGGAACGGTGGAACGAGCTGGCCCACGAACTGGACGGCATCGTCGGCGTCGCCGCGGCCGTGGACTTCCTGCGCGGCTACCCGTCACTGCGCGCGAGCAACGTCCTGGGCACCCTCGCTCTGGCCGAACTGGCGGCCGCCGGCCGCCCCAAACCCCTGCACCACATCTCCTCCATCGCCGTCTTCAACGAGGTCGGCATCACCTCCATGGGCGAGGACGACCCCCTGGCCCACGCCGACCGCCTCATCGCGGGCTACGACCAGACCAAGTGGGCCGCGGAGGTCGCGCTGCGCCGCGCCCGCGACCACGGCCTGATCGTCACCGCCCTGCGCCCGGGCGGCATCGGCGGCCACACCAAGACCGGTGCCTACAACCCCCAGGACCTCTCCAGCGGCCTGGTCTCGGCCTTCGGCCGCTTCCGCACGGTTCCCGCGTTCCGCTACCTCAACTCCGCCCCGGTGGACTGGGTGAGCCGGGTCGCGGTCGGCGTCATCTGCGAACCCGACGCCTGGGGCTTCGACTACAACCTGACCGGCGTGCCCAACACCCTCGACGACGTCGTACAGGACATGGCCCTGGGCGGCATGCACGTGCGCGTCAAGGACTGGGACGACTGGCGCACCGACACCCTGGCCCGCCTGCAGGCCGAGCCCGTACCCGAACTGACCTTCCTGTCCCGGGTGTTGCAGAGCCCCGCCGCACTCAAGCTGTGCGAGGCGACACTCAAAGGACCGGCGGCCACCGGCGAACGCACCGCCCGTCTCGTCGAGGCCCTCGGCCTGCCCCCGGCCACCCGCTACGACGCCCGCGCACAGCTCAAGACCTTCGAGCGGCTGGCGGGCGACGGACTGGCCCGGCTGCCGCACAAGGACGACCAGCCCCACCTCTGGTTCACCGAGACCACCGAGGGCCAGGTGGGCCCGGTCGCGGCCGCCGCCGACACGCCCTGCTCGATGGCCCTCACGCTCTCCATCGCGAGCATGCACCAGCTGGTCACCGAGCGCCGCATCGACGTCCGCGGGCACCTCACCTGCCCGGCCGTACACCCCGAGCCGCTCACCGTGGAACACGGCGACGTATGGATCCGCCCCGAGGAGGGCATCCCCGAGCACCACGGCCTGACCCACCAACTCCTGCGCTACCGGCTGCTGTTGCGCGACACGGACGGCGGAAGCTGGTGGCTGGAGGGCCGCAAGCACGCCCGCGCCCGCCGCGACCTCTGGCGCCAGACCCGCGCCCTGACCGTCCGGATCGGACGCGAGGGCGAACCCGCGCTCCTGGCCGGCGAGTTGGTCGTACCCGCGGACAGCTACGTACGCGACCAGATCGACGGTATCCAGGTCGACCCCCGTCTCACCGGCCGGGAGCAGCGAGCCGCCAAGCTGACGTGGCTCGCCTGGTTCGGCCTCCAGATGGGCCGCGGCCTGCTCGGACCCTTCACCCGGGCCGCCGCCGACCTCCTCGACCTGCGCCGCACCCCGCACCCCACGGAGCACAACCGATGATCTTCAAGGCGACGAAACCCACCACCAGGCCGGCCCTCCGCAAGGTCAGAACCACTCCCACCCTGCGCCCCCTGCACCACCGCCTCGACCCGCGGCGGGTCGAGGAGATCCCCTTCCACGCCCCGGACGGCGTCCGTCTCGGCCTGACCCGCATCGACACCGGCGAGCGGGACCGTCCCGCGGTGCTCCTGCTGCACGGCCACACGGCCTCCGCCGACATGTTCCTGCTGCCCGAGATCCGCAACCTCGTCGACGTCCTGCTCGACGACGGGTACGAGCCGTGGCTGCTGGACTGGCGCGGCAGCTGCCGCCTGCCCTACAACGCCACCGGCCGGAAATACACCTACGACGACGTCGCCCTCTACGACATCCCCGCCGCCGTCTCCCACATCCGCGCCCGCATCGGCGAGGACCGTCCGCTCTTCGCCGTCGCCCACTGCATCGGCGCCCTCAGCCTGTCCCTGAGCATGACGGCGGGCCTGGTCCCGGGCCTGGCGGGCGTGGTCGCGCAGGGCGTGTTCCTCACCCCGAAACTCGCCGGCCGCACCTCGCTGCGCATGTCCCTGGCCGCGGAACTGCTCAAGTCCCGCCTCGACCACATCCCCGTCGACTTCCGCACGGTGGGCCTGCGGTCCAAGTACACGCCACTGTTCGCACTGGCCTCCCGCAAGGCCGACTGCCCCGACCCCACCTGCCAGATCCTGCACCACTCGGCATGGGGCACCGGCGCCTCGCTCTTCGTCCACGACCACTTGACCGAGACCACCCACAACCGGCTGGCCGAACTCCTCGGCCCCGCACCCCTGTGGATCCTGCCCCACCTGCGCCGCATCGAACTGGCCCGCACCGTGGTCCGCTGGCACGACACCGACCACCGCTACGCGGCCCTGCCCCCCAACGCACTCGATGCGGCCGGCCGCATCGACACCCCGCTGCTGCTCCTCGCGGGCAGCGACAACGGCCTCTGGCTGGACTCCCAGCAGCTGTGCCGCGACGTCCTCGCCCGCCGCCACCCGCACCTGGACGTGACCTACACCGAGATCCCCGGCTACGGCCACCTGGACACCTTCCTCGGCCGGGGCGCCGCCCTCGACGTCTTCGGGCACATCCTCGAATTCCTCGGCGAACGCCGGTGACGAGGGCCCCGCCGACCGCTAACGTACTCGCCAGTAACCGCACCGTATCCAGGAGGCACGATGCCGCAGCTCGAAGTCGACGGCGCAACGCTGACGTACGACGACGAGGGCCCCCGCGACGGCGACGGCGTGCCCCTGGTGTTCATCCACGGCTGGACGGCCGACCGCCACCGCTGGGACCACCAGATGGCGCACTTCGCCGAGAAGCGCAGGGTGATCCGCCTCGATCTGCGCGGCCACGGCGACAGCAGCGGCGCGGGGGTGCCCACGATCGCGGAACTGGCCACCGACGTCCTCGCCCTGCTCGACCACCTCGAAGTGGAACGCGCCGTCCTCGTGGGCCACTCGATGGGCGGCATGACCGCGCAGACCATCGCCCTCGACCACCCCGAGCGCGTCGAGCGCCTCGTACTGGTCGGCTCCATCGCCCGCATGACCTACAGCCGCGGCCGGGGACTGCTGATGGCGGCCTCGACGCTCGTCCCCTACAAGCTGTTCGTCGCCACCAACACCCAGCGCGCCTTCGCCCCCGGCCACCCCCGGGAGGAGGTCCGCGCCTACATCAAGGCGGCCGCCGCCAACCCGCGCGAGGTCGTCATGACGCTCTACGGCGCCATGCGCGCCTTCGACGTCCTGGACCGGCTCGGGGAGATCCGCATACCCACCCTCCTGATCCACGGCTACCACGACATCCAGCTGCCGGTGCACCAGATGCTGCGCATGGCCAAGGCCTACCCGGACGCCGAGGTCCGCATCATCGACGCCGGTCACGAACTGCCGGTGGAGAAGCCGGCGGAACTGACCACGGCCCTCGAGCGGTTCCTCGCCCGGGAGTGAGGTGATCAGCGGGCCAGCCGAGCCCTGGCCCCGCCGACCGCGGCGGCGGGCCGGGCCGTGGCCCGCACGGACCGGCGGACCAGATGGGCATCGCGCCGCAGATCACGGGCGGCGTGCCGACCGCGCCACGCCAGCGAGGGGGCACCTGCGGTGTCGTCGGCGGCGATCAGCAGACCGCCGAGCATCGACAGGTTCTTGAAGAAGTGGATGCGCTGCTGGGCGCGCTCCTCGGGGTCGTCCGCCTCCCAGAAACGGTGACCCGCAAGCGTGGTCGGGACCAGTGTGGCCGCGATGGCGAGCGCGGCCGGCCGGGGCAGACGGCCGCTCGCCAGCAGCAGACCCGCCACCACCTGCACGGCCCCGTTGAGCCGTACGACCTGCTCCGTGCGGTCGGGCAGGGCCTCGACCCGCTCGGTGACCGGCTGGACGACGGGCTCGGCCACGGGAGCGACCTCCTCGGGAGCGCGCAGCGTGTTCAGACCGCCGGAGACGAACATGGAGGCGAGCATGGGGCGGCCGACCAGACGCAGAAGACTCATGACCCTCTCCAAGGTGTGGGCGCGTGCAGAGACCCACCGGGTTCCCGCACCGCTGTGGTCGATGCCACGTCACCGCACCCGATGCGGGCATGTCCCTGCCCGAGCCGGCGAGCTACCGTCTTTCACAGTCTCCTGCCCTCTCCCCACGCAGTACGGACGGCCCCGCAGTGCTCGCAGACCTCTCCCCGCTCATCGCGGCGACCGCCCAGTGGCTGACCTGCGCCTACCCCTCGGGCGGCGGCGCACTGGCCTCGGCCCTGTGCGAGGTGCAGGCCCGCCAGGCCGTGACGGTCGCGGCCTGGCTGCGCTACCCCACCCCGGTGGACGCCGCCCTGGTCGGCATGGCCGGCCCCGGAGGATCCGCCCGGCTCGACTGGATCGCCGGCGCGGACGACCCGGGCGGCCAGGACACCGACGCTCACGCCTGGCGGACCTGGGTCGACGAGGTCGTGGCCAGCTGGGCGGCCTGTCTGCTGAGCGACCCCGAACTGGCCGGCCTCGCGGTGGCCGCTCTCGCGGACGGCAGCCATACGGCCACAACGCCCGCGGCGTTCCGGCGCCTGGTGGCCCCCGACGAGAGCGACCGGCGGGCCGCGGCCCTGCTGCGCCACCCCGACCTGCTCGCCCCGGTGACCGCGCTCCACCAGGACCAGCTGATGACCCTGCTCAAGCCGGGGCTTCCGGCCTGAGAGCAGGCCGTCCAGGTGGCGGGCGGTGTTCCGTCACTTGTGCTTGCCGCGCCCGCTCAGCGCGTCACGCACCCGGTCGACCAGCCCGGCCCCCGGCGCCAGCAGTTTGTTGGCCGGAGGAGTGTCGGGTGCGGAGGGATGCGGCCGGGTCGGCGCCAGCTTCTTGGCCTGGCGGATCTTGTCTCCCAGCTCGTCGAGGGCCTCCGCCGAGCATGCCGTGCGCAGCTGGGGGAAGAGGTTCTCCTCCTCGTCGGCGATGTGCGCGCGGACCTCGCTCATCAGCCTCCCCACGAGACGGTCGAACTCGGGGTCGTCCGCCTCGCAGCTCTCCAGATCCTTCATGATCTGTTCGGCCCCGGCGTGGTCCTCGATCTCCCGGTCCGCCATGGTGTTGCCGTTGACGAGGTGTTCCCGCACCGCCGGGTAGAGGTACTCCTCCTCGGCCACCGAGTGCCGGACCAGTTCCATCGTGGCCTGGTCGGCATACACCTTGCGGTCCTTGTCGCCGGACGGCAGTGCCTCGATCCGGCCGAAGATCTCCTCGACCTCCCGGTGATCGGTCATCAGTTCGTCGATGACGTTTCCACCGTGTCCCATCCTGTCCACCTCCAGCCAAGAAGCGGCGGCTCCCCGTCCGGATCCGCCGGAGCCCCCGAGTGCCCCGTCCCGCAGCGGGTTAACGGTGTGGGAGGCCGACTTGTTGGAACCCGCACAGAGACACACGTACCTGGAAAACCTCGGGAGGCCGGTGTGGCGGACGCCGTGGACGAGGCGCTCGGACGGGTGGGCAGGGAGGTGGCCACCCGCGCGGAACGGATGTGGGAGGTCGCCCTGGCCCTGCACGCCGACCCCGAGTACGGATTCGAGGAACACCGGGCGGTGCGGCTGCTGAGCGGCGAGCTCGAACGCGAGGGGTTCACGGTGCAGCGGGAGCTCGCCGGACTGCCCACCGCCTTCGCCGCGCGGGCGGGAACCGTCCGCCGGCCGGCGGTGGCCCTCCTCCTGGAGTACGACGCACTGCCCGGCCTCGGGCACGCCTGCGGCCACAATCTGATCGCCGCGGCCGGTCTCGGCGCCGCGCTCGCGGCACGGGCCGTCGTGGGCGACGGCGCGGGGTCCGTATGGGCCGTGGGAACGCCCGCGGAGGAGGGTGGCGGCGGAAAGGTCACCGAGACCGAGGCGGGCGTCTTCGACGACGTCGACGCCGCCCTGATGTTCCATCCCGGCGTCCACAACTGGCAGTGGGCGCCCCTGACCGCCCAGACGCAGTACCGCATCGGCTTCCACGGCCGTGCAGCCCACCCCACCGGGAATCCCACCGAGGGCATCGACGCCCTCGCGGCCCTCATCCAGCTGTTCAACGCCCTCGCCGCCATCGGCCCCCGTCTCCCGCAGGGGTCACATGTCCAGGGCATCGTCACCGACGGCGGCCTGGCGACGAACATCGTTCCCGAGTACGCGGAAGGCCTCTTCGGCCTGCGTGCCGCGACGACCACTGCCCTGGAGGACCTGGCGGGCGAGGTGCTGACCTGCGCACAGGGCGTGGCCCGCGCCATGGGTACGACGGTCACCTTCGGGCGGGCCACACCGCGCTACGAGCACTTCCGCGACAGCGCGCCCCTGTCCCTGCGGTTCGCCCGGCACCTGGCCCGCGCGGGCATCGACCTCACACCTCCGGCGCCCGGCGTGTTCCTGGGCTCCTCGGACATCGGCAACGTCAGCGGACGCGTGCCCGCGATCCACCCCTTCGTCGCGATCATGGATCCGGACGGCTCCGACCACACCCCCGAGTTCGCCGCCGCAGCAGCCTCCGGCCGAGCCCGCCGTGTGCTGCTCGCCGCGACGGAGGCCCTGGCCTGCACGGCGGTGGAACTGCTGCTGTCGGCCGAACTGCGCGAACAGGCCTGGCGCGAGCACGTTGGCAGCATCACCACCGCAGCCCGCCTTTGACGCGCCCAGGCGGGAACCGCTGTCGGACCGGGCCCGACACCGCCCGTCATCCCGCGCGGGAGATCCTCCCGCGCGGGACCGGCCGGCATGTGCTGCTCGACCTCGAGGGCAAGCGCTCAGGGTGCGAGCAGCCGGTCCTGCTCCACCGGGGGCGTGCCGTCGTGCCAGCGCAGGGCCTTGCCGAAACGCACCAATGCGCCGTAGAGCTCCGGGTCGACGTGCTCGGCGAAGACCAGTTCGAGCACCGCGCGGGCGGCCCGGGCGGGCGACTGGGCCTGGCTGTAGTCGCTGAACCAGGGGCGGGAGGTGGCGGTGTCGACCATGCCGGGGCACACGGAGGCGATCAGCGTGCCGGTGGCGAGGTCGCGCTCGCGGCGCTCGGCGGCCACCGCTCGGACGGCGGCGACCTGGGCGACCTTCGAAGGCACGTTCAGCCACCGGGGCCAGCCCGCCTGCTCGGCGGTCTTGTCGTGGATGCGGCTGCGCCAGGACTCGACGGCGGACTCGACCTGATCGAGGCTCGCGCCGTCGAACAGGGGGTGCAGCCGCGGGTCGAGGTGGCCGAGGGTGCCCAGGCTGCTGGCCACCACCAGCAGACGACCGCCCGGGCGCAGGATCGGGGCGAAGGAACGGAGGATCGCGTGGGTGGCGGTGTTGGAGACGTCGATGAACTCGTCGGCCCGCGCGGCCTGCGACTCCTCCGGCAGCACACGGGCGACCGCATTGGAGATCACGACGTCGACGCCGCCGTACCGTGCGTGCAACTCCGCGGCGAGAGCGGTGACGGCGCCGGTGTCGCTGACGTCCAGGACCCGGCCCTGCACCTGGCTGCGGGTGCCGGGCAGCTGCGCCACCGCGCGCGCGGCGTCCGCCACGCGCCGCTGGTCGCGGCCGGTGAGCAGCACCAGGTCGTGCGGGCTCATGCGGGCCGCCAGCCCCTCGGTCAGTGCGCGGCCCAGCCCTTGGTTGGCGCCGGTGACGAGAGCGATTCGAGAAGCATTCATGCCCCCAGCCAAAACCGCCGGGCTCCATGAGTCCAACGAGAGTTGAGCACAGCTAGTATGCGCAATCGTCATGGACTTCAGGGATGTGTCGCTGACCGCGCTGCGCGTCTTCCGGGCGGTGGCCGAACAGGGAACCTTCACCGCGGCCGCCGCCTCGCTGGGTTACACCCAGTCGGCGGTGTCCCGGCAGATCGCCGCGATCGAACGGGCGGCAGGCGCGGAGCTGCTGGAACGGCGGCGCGACGGGGTACGTCTGACCGCTGCCGGCCGCGTCGTGATGCGCCGCGCAACGACCGTGCTCGACGAGATCGATGCGACCGCACGCGAACTGTCGGGCCTGCCCGAGCAGTCCGGCACGGTCCGCCTGGGCTGGTTCCCCAGCGCGGGAGCCGTGCTGCTCCCCACGGCCCTGGCCATGCTGCGCAGCACGGACCCGGGACTCGACGTCGTCAGCAGGGAAGGCACCACTCCGGCGCTGGTGCGCGCCCTGCGGGCCGGCACCCTGGACCTCGCCCTCCTGGCCTCGATGCCGCCGTTCCGCCCGCCGGACACCGAGTCGCCCCCGCTCACCCTGCAGACGCTCGGCGAACGTGCCCTGCATCTCGCGGTGCCCGCCGGTCACCCCCTGGCCCGTGGCGACTTCGTCGACGTCGCCGACCTGCGCGGGCAGCGCTGGATCGGGAGCGCCGGTTCCGGTGAGGACCGGCTGATGGGAGTGTGGCCCGGCCTGGACGAACGACCCGAGATCGCCCACACCGCCCGCGACTGGCTGGCCAAACTCCGTCTCGTCGCCGCCGGGTGCGGCCTCACCACCGTGCCCGCGACACTCGCCCCCGCCGCGCCGCCAGGCGTACGCATCCTCCCTGTCCGCGGCGGACCCCAGGAACAAAGGCGGCTGCTCCTCGCCCGCCTCCCGCACCCACCCACCGAACCGGTCACCCGCGTGGCAGCCGCCCTCCGCGCCGCAGCCCTCGACGCCCCGGGCGCGCACAGCTGACACAGCGTCGGGGGGGGGGGGGGGGGGGGGCGCCCCCCCCCCCCCCCCCATTTGCACCCGCCACGAGGGGCGGGCGGGGCAGTTGTTGGCGTGACCCGGCCC